>JALVKZ010000234.1 GCA_027033675.1 Pyrodictiaceae archaeon
ACTGGTTCCGCGACTCCTAGGTCGTCCATCAGTAGATGGAGGGTTTCCATTTCCTCTCTTGGCTTGCATACATCGCTTTCAAGAGATGTCAATAAGAGTTCTAAGCCTTCTTCACCGTACAAATCTATAAGGTGGCTGATTTCTTTTTCCTTATAGCTGCATAGCTCTATTAATCCTTCTATGTATATATAAGGTGTTCGAGAAATCCATATAGCTAGGAGGTCGTAGAGGTGCTCACGTATATCCCTGTCAGGTAATCCTAGGCTTCTTAGAAATGAGTGCATCGATGCTACTATGGTTATTTGTTTAGCGAGATTTTCATCATTTGTCTCTTCCACTAATGTTGAGCCAGTCTGTTGGTTATTGATAATAGCCTCGCTCAAGGCCGAGTCCCCGCATAGTAGTTATTGCTGGTTGTGGTGAAGGGAGATTCGGATAAGTAATACTGGAACAATATCTGAGCAATAAGCTGTCGTTAGAGGGAACTCATTATTCGTGAAATGTTAGAGAAGAGTTCAGATGGACTAGGATACTTCATCGCTGTGCTCTGGCCGGGTACATTTCATCATTACTATTCTTGATTCCATAAAGATATTTTCATTAGCTCCTGTTCCCATAGATCTAGGACAAGAGGGGCTTGCTAAAATGGGTAACATATGTGCCAGGTGCGGTAGGCCACTAGAACCGGGTAAGCATGTAGGGGCTCTCTGTCTTGATTGTTTCCTAGAGACTACTAGGTTGCTCTGTGTAGAGTCTATGCTTGAATTCGAGTACTGTAAGTATTGTGGGAGTATACGGCTCGGCCATAAATGGGTGGAAGGCGGGGACTTAGAGGAGGCTACGAGGCGGTTCCTCGAATGGTATGTTAATGAACATGTGAGGCCTTGCACTAGCTTAGTCAAGGAGTATAGGCTCATAGATATGTATGCCGAGACCGTGCCTTCTTGGAGAACGATTTATAGATTAGAATTTGAATTCATACTGGAAGGTATTGATGAGCCCGTGACTCAATTATACAGAGTGACTATCTATGCAAGGCCAACTATATGTCCTCTATGCAAGGATGCCCGTGGAGGAGACTATAATGTCCTTGTCCAGCTTAGAGGGGTAGAGCCTAGAAGGCTTGCCGAGAAACTCTCAGCGCTCTTCAACAATAATAGTCGCCTAGTAGAGAGCATCATAGATATAGTTGAGCTAAGGAACGGCGCTGATGTATTCCTATCTGATAGAGGTAGTGCTTCAAGAATTATCAAGGAGCTGAGGAAGCATTTTAGCATAAAAGTGGTAACAACTGGCGAGGATGTAGGCATATCCTCGAGAGGGAAACTTCGGCGAAGACTTGTCTACTCTGTTAGGCTTAGGGAAAGAAGGCGATAAAAGTCTTGGAAGGGGACATGTCTCTAAGCCTTGATTACGTACCAGATGACGTATTAGAGGAGGTTTTGCAAGAAGAAGAGAAACTTAGGCCAAAACATAAGAAGAAATATCCATATCCAAGCTCGAGAGACGTTGTTAACGCTGTTATCGAGGCTGTTAGGAGTTTTAGTGGCCATCCAGACGAGTTCCCGGATCACGTAATAGAGCTGCTCAGGGATAAAGGGTTCGATACAAGGCATGTAACTATTAAGCGTATATGGAGAACGTATGAACTCCTTGTGAGAAAAGGAGTTATAGCTGACCGCTTAGGCGTTGTGATCAGAGATTATGAGGATTGATGCCCCAATAGAGTTTATCTTATTAGTGTACTATTCCTCCTAGACACTGGCGGGGAATAAGGTGCGGGTACTAATAAAGCACGGCGATGTATGGCTGCAGTTAAAGGAAGTCTACGTTCTTCAGAGGAGACCTCGGAAACGTGGACGAAAAAGCACCTCGTCAAGGGCATCGCCTTACGGAATGGTTGCTGAAAGCGTGGACAGAATCAACGTCAATGGGTACAAATATAGTGCAGCAATAATAGTTCCAGCTAGCAAGGTCAGCAGGTTTGCTTCACGTGCTCACCTTACTCCCCTCGACGCGGTTGTAGTTATAGAGCCCGAGGCTGCGGATAAGTACAAGGCAACTATATATGCACAGTCTAAGAGGGAGCTAGAGGCAGCTAGAGAGGCAGTGTTGAAGATTCTATCATCACTATACTCGAGGCGTGGAGCAGGGGAAGAGGAGGCTGAAGAGGAGAGTGAAGAGGAAGGCGAGTCAGAGGAAGAATGAATGCGAGATATGCGGTGCACCTGCGAGCCATGTTTGCCCCGTATGTGGCCGTATTGTGTGTGATAAGCATTGGGCTGGAGACAAGTGCATAATATGTGCCGAAACCATCTGCGCAATATGTGGGAAGAGGCTATCCATTGCGGCATGCGCTATATGTGGTAGACCCGTTTGCGAAGAGTGCTCCATACAAGTTAGTCCTGTTGTTCGTGTATGTATCGAGTGCGCGGAAAAGTATAGCATAAAGACCCAGGACTGGCCTCCTAAAGACATTGTAGAGCTAGAGCTTAAAAAACTCTCAACCCGGCTAGAGGAGTTCATTAAGAGATGGAGACTAATCGCCAGGCCTTAGAAATGAATCCAATCTTTTAGTCTCCCTCCTAGCCAGCCGTACACGATTAGGAATTAGATGAGAACCGTCGCATGTAGGCGCGGTATGCAGGTGTGCGAACCCCTCGCGGCATGTAGCATATTCTATTCCCAGTCTTAGAGCCTCCTCTCTCACAGTCAATAGTATACGTTTCCTTAGTTCTACAGGCAGATACCTATACCCGTATAATCGCTCCCCTTTAATCCTATAGAGTTCTCTATACTTTTTCTCAAGCTCTGGGAACGCCTCTATTATCCTCCTGAAGTTATCTGGCTTTGCTTTATAAGTTGAGGTTACGACGAAGCGGGCGCCAGCTAAACGAGCTGCTTCTAACACTTCTCTTATGCTATCTCTGGAGTCATTGAGGAAAGGAAGTATGGGGTCAAGCCTTATACCAACAGGTACCTCGTTGCTCGATAGCTCTTTCAAAGCATGTATACGTAAACGAGGCGGCGAGGCTCCCGGCTCAAGTTTTCTAGCCAGAGACGAGTCGAGAGTGGTTATCGTCATTGTTACAGCCGCGTTCCCTTTCGAGAGTAGCTCCCTGTCTCTAGCGACTAACGCGCCCTTCGTTATTATGAGCACCTTAAATCCTCTTGGCAGGAGTTGCTCGAGGCTCCACCTAGTTAGCTGATATTGTTCCTCCTCCGGGGGGTAAGGGTCACTACTTGTAGAAATATCTATGTGGTATCGAGGATCAATAACGTGGACAATGTCGTATAGTAATCTCTTTTTGTAGTCTTTCTTCGGTGTACTTGGTTTGAGCCCGATATATGATGTGGCGTAGCAGTAGAGGCAGAAATGGCTACAACCAGTGTATGGGTTAAGGGAGTATTTAGGCGGGCATGTGCAGAGAGGGTTACCCCATGGGTCAAATGCATTTACTACCTTGCCGCTCTTGAGCAGCGCTCTTCTCCTAGTGCTGCTAGGCATTATTCCGCCGGGTCCCCGCTACCCGAGGATTATGTATCTCCAGTTAGCGGATGTTTAGAGCTCTATATTCGCGTGTTTTGCTCGGAGGTCTTTCTCGCTTTTGCCAAGGCGGTGCATGAGCTCTACTGTAACCCCGTCTAGGAATACCATCGCTGTGTCCTCAAAGAGTGTTCCTAGAGGCGCTAGGGGCTCGTGTATACCGAGTATCTGTCTAGCAAAGTAATCTATGTCGGGCGCGAGCTTTGTCCTTCCAGGTATTTCTACAACAATGTCTGCTAGCTTGGCTAATGGACTATCAATATAGCTTGTGATTGCGACTATCTTCGCTTTTACCTTCTTAGCAGCCTCCGCGGCTGTTACTATTAGCTGTGTGCGGCCCGAGCCAGATATGGCAACAACAACGTCGGTCTCACCTATGCTGGGTGTAATAGTTTCACCAAGAACATAGACGTTAAACCCTAGATGCATAAGCCTCATTGCAAAAGCCCTTCCAACAAGACCGCTTCTACCAGCACCCATGACGAGGACTTTGCGCCCATTCCTATATGCGTCAACAAGGGTATCAATCATGGCTCTTACTTCATTGTCTCTAAGCTTCTCTATTACCTTATCTATGAATATCACTATTTCCTTCATAGTCTTTTTAACATACTCCATCAATAGCCCCCCACAAGCCCCTCCATCATACGGCTCCTAGTAGTCAATAAATTATTTTCACTGTCAGATAACAAGGTGGACAACGGTACCTGCGTCAACTTTTTATCCAGTAGGAGCCATCAAGCGACGCAATGGCTATAGTAGTGTGGCACGCCCGCCGAGAAGCAAGGTACTTGGGATCTAGATGAAAGGAAAAGGAAGGGTGGTTAGTTATTGCTTCGTCACCTGTTATTAGAAAAGGACCCATTAATGAGTACGCAAAATACCTCTTTGAAGTAGCGCAGAAATGGCAAAAAGCCTGGAGAGAAGCAAGGATATTTGAAGCAGACGTAGATGAGACGAGGCCCAAGTTCTTCCTAACAGCAGCCTTCCCATACCCTAATAGCCCGCTACACCTTGGACATGGAAGAACATATACCATAACTGATACGTACGCCCGCTATCTAAGAATGAAGGGATACAATGTGTTATTCCCGATGGGGTTCCATTACACTGGCACACCAATCCTGACAATGGCTGAGCAGATAGCTACCGGTGACCAGGAGCTAATAGACCTCATGATAAATGTTTATGATGTACCACCGGAGGATATAGGGAAGCTCAAAGACCCATTATCGCTTGCCAGATACTTCCATAATGACGCAAAAACAGCTATGACCGAGATGGGCTACAGTATCGATTGGCGAAGAGAGTTCACCACAATAGACCCCGAGTTTAAGCGCTTCATTATCTGGCAGTTCACGAAGCTTAGGGAAAAAGGCTTACTAACCAAGGGCACCCATCCTGTCGGATGGTGCCCACGACACAATATGCCTGTCGGGATGCATGATACTAAGGGCGATGTTGAGCCAGAAATAGGGGAGTTCACCTTAATACTATTCCAGCTAGATGACTCAAGTTACCTACCTGCCGCAACATTACGCCCAGAGACGGTCTTTGGAGTCACTAATATATGGGTAAACCCAAAGGCAGAGTACATCTTTGTTGAGATAGATGACAAGAAATACGTTGTGAGCAAACGTGCAGCTTTCAAGCTAAGGTTCCAGAGAGATAGCATAAAGGAAGGCAAGACCATTAAGGGAAGCGAGTTAGTAGGAAAGCAAGTAGTTAATCCTGCAACGGGCGAAAAGGTACCAGTACTTCCAGCAGAATTTGTTGACCCAGACACGGCTACGGGTGTTGTAATGAGTGTACCTGCTCATGCACCTTACGACTACGTAGCTCTTAAGGAGTTACTTGAGAAGAATAAAGAATTGCTAGAAAAACTTGGAATAGACTCAACAAGGCTTTCACCAATTCCCCTCATACGTGTCCCGGGTTATAGCGAGATACCCGCAAAAGACATTGTTGAGAAGATGGGAGTAAAGAGCCAGCTCGATAGAAGGCTCTTGGACGAGGCAACTAAGAAGCTCTATAGCGATGAATTCAACAAAGGTGTTATGAGGGAAGACATAGTAACTAGAGTGTACAGGAATGTACCTGGACAATATAGGAGGTTTATAGTGGCAGCGATAAAGTCGTGGATAGCTGGCCGCTCTGTGAGAGAGGCAAGGGATGCTACAACTAGCTGGTTAAATGCACTCGGCTACGCGGATAAGATGTACGAGATACTTAATAAGCCTGTCTATTGTCGCTGTGGGACAGAGATAGTAGTAAAGGTGCTAAGGGATCAATGGTTCATAAATTATGGTGATAAGGAGTGGAAGGCAAGGGTTCTGGAGCTACTAGGTGGTATGAGGATCGTTCCAGAGATAATGAGGGAGGAATTCATCAAGGTAATTGATTGGCTGCATGAACGTGCAGCGGCTCGTACAAGGGGTCTCGGTACGGAGCTACCCTGGGCTAAGGGATGGATAATAGAGAGTTTAAGCGATTCAACAATATACATGGCGTTTTACACCGTCATACATAAAATAAGGGCCTATGGCCTCAAGCCCGAGCAGCTAACAATAGAGTTCTGGGACTACGTGCTCCTAGGTAGAGGCGATCCAAGGAAAGTATCAAAGGAGACTGGTATACCGCTAGGGATCCTCGAAGAGTTGCGCAGAGAATTTGATTACTGGTATCCACTAGACTCGAGACATAGTGGTCGCGACCTAGTACCCAATCACCTAACATTCTTCCTATTCAATCACGCAGCCATATTTCCGAAGGAGAAGTGGCCCCGGCAAATAGTAGTAAATGGCTTCGTACTACTAGAAGGGAAGAAAATGAGCAAGAGCCTACGAAACATAGTGCCGTTAAGAAGGGCGCTAAGAGTATATGGTGTTGATACTGTTAGGGCAACTCTCCTAGCAGCTGCAGAGATACTACAAGACGCCAACTTTACAGAGGATCTAGCAAAGAGTGTAATGTCGCAGCTAAGGAAAATAGAGGATATAGTGGCTAAAACACAGGAAGCTGATACCGAGACAAAGCTCATAGATAGATGGTTACTGAGTAGGTTACAACACCATATAGTCCACGTTAGTGACTCTTTCAATGAGTTAAGAATTAGGGCTGCAACCATAAGAGTGCTATACGAGATGGAGAACGATGCTGAGAAGTATCTCGAGGTACGTAAGCACCCAGGGCCTGCGCTCAGAGAATACGTGTCTGCGTGGATAAAGATGTTAGCCCCAATAGCACCTCACTTAGCCGAGGAGCTCTGGCACAAATTAGGCAATAAGACCTTTGTCTCGACAGAGCACTGGCCTGTAGCGGATAAGTCCAGGATAGATGATACTGCGGAACTCATCGTCACGTATATTGACAAAGTGATAGATGATATAAAGTCGATACTACGAATATATAAAGGCATAGCGTCTAGGGCATTGATTATAACAGCTAGGCCAAGTGACTGGGTGTACGCGTCAATAACTGCTTCAATGATCTTAGAGAGGAGGCAGCTTCGTGATATAATACGTGAACTAATAGCTAAGGGAGTACCTGGCGCAATGGCAGCTAAACTGGCGAAGAAGCTCTATGAACACCTAAGAGGGTTGGATGAAGAAGCGCTGAGGAGGATAGCATCGGTTAAAGAGTTCGATGAGAAGAAGATCCTTGAGGAATTCAAGGAATATGTGGCAAGAAAGACTGGTATCAACAAGATAGAAATCGTTACTGTTGATGAGGCACCGCTGAGTGCCCCCCGTCAAAAGGTGGAAGCGGCAATACCATCACGCCCGGCCATTGTCATAGAATAATTATAGCTCATGAATCCATACCTTCTTGTTCTTCATGTCCACATGTATGCAGCCTTTTTCTGATAAGCTAGCTACAATCTCCCGGGCCTTCGCCTTCTTTATTCCTAATTCCATTGATAAGGTCTCTATGGCCTCTCTAAGTAATATCTCGCTTGTTCCAAAGTATTTCTTAAGGACTTTAAGAGCTTCTACATCTTTACAGGGGCTAGGGGCTTTCATGATATCATAGTTATTGTCCACTCTTATGTATTCTCTTAGAATATTATTACCTAGATGGATTAACAAAAGATATATATCTTTAGAGGCTTTTTTAATGTCTACTTTCTCTAATCCACAGCTTTTATAATTCCTTATAATAGTGCCCGCTGCTAGTATGAGTTTTTCTGTGCATTTCCCCTGGCACCATAATAGCGCATAGTTATTCTCATTGTTGCATTCCTGGCAGTTCTTGGTGATTCCCTTGCTTATTACTCTTGAAGCAATTCCTCTTAACACATCATAAACACAGATAGTAAGGTCTGTGGAAACACTAGCTGCGTACTTAGTGAGGGCTAGTGCTACTCGCTGCGGAGCCCTAGGCATGTATAGTCTATGCCTCTTATCTAGAAGCGAGAGAATTAGAGGCTTCATCCCTATCCCCGTTCCATGATCGTGCTTAGGCCGGGATCGGCGTAGCTCAGCTTCCTCACCACTCGGCGTTCGTTCCCTCGTCATATCCCAGCCAAATAAATAATCAAGTACTGGTATGGCTTCATAAATTCAGCGCGAGGCACTAGTTTAAAAGCAACGCTGCTCCGGTTATCGTGATGAGCAAGAGGGTCACTGATTCATCGAGCAATGGAGCAGCGATGAGTGCCGGATAACGCTGATATAAATCCTAGGTGTACCTCATACATGGTTTTTGTACTATACACTTTTAATTAGCCATAGTTTTTATGCTGTTTCAGAATGGAGGCCTCGTAACAGCTCCGTAGGGAGCAGGATGAGCGAGGCCGGGACGTATTCACCGCGCCTCCTATCCTCCCCGTTTTCATTGAACGATGGAAGAGGGATGGTGGGCTCTAGTGCTGACAATAATGGCTACGTCGGACGTTCATAGTCCAAGGTTCTTGTTGCATTACATGAGTGCTCTAAGCAAGCATCGCAATGAATGTAATAAAGTTGAACTTGTGCTTTGGGCGGGGGATATGGTTGAGAAAGGCAATGTTAGTGCCCTTAGGAG
>JALVKZ010000235.1 GCA_027033675.1 Pyrodictiaceae archaeon
CATCCGTGCTTGCCCCTGTGTAGCGTAGGTTGTTGAGAAGGATCGCTGCTAGGCGTTGAATACTCTTTGCGGGATCCACTACCCCCAGGCCAAGCGGGGTAGGAGTCATAGAGGCGACAAGGTATACACGGTAGAGAAGACTACTGGGACAACTGTAAGGTGGAGGACTTTTTGCTAAGAGGGAGACAAGGCTCTCCAGCGCGAACCTCTTCACGTCGAGACTAGTATTTGAGGCAAGGACGCTGGCTACCCATAGTGCTCGCTGTGTAGCATTGTTCGGCCAATTAGTAGTACAATTAGCCAGTGCCTCTAGGTAATTAGCTGCCTCCTGGTACCCTATAACGCCGAGAGTATACTGTGCTAAGAGAGCACGAAACCGCTTAGCCAGCTGCTCCACAACGCCCTGCTCGTTCTCACCGACAGCGACTGCTCCCAGCTCTGAGCCAAGCAAAGCAGCCAAGAGCACTAGTGCGAGTACCACGTGCCTACCAGTCTCCCTCACTGCTATGGCAGGGCCCCTCATAGATACGTGGTTACACCAGGGACTGGTCTAATCACTCTTTCGTCGTGCCGAGGGCCTCTACTCACTCTCTTGGGAGAAGCTGGGCTAGCGCCACGAGGCCCGCGCCTAGAACAAACCTTGTCGTAACTGGCTCGCGGAACAATAGTATCCCCCAGGTAACTGCCAGTACCAGCTCAAGCGTCGCCGCGACAGAGGCACGGTGAGCAGAGACGCCCAGGCTTAGCCCCTTATAGAAGAAGATGTAGGATAAGTGACTAATCACTATGGCTAGGTAAGCGACAGCTATGAGGCAAGAAGCCGTTATCACGACGTGGCCGCGGACAAATGCTATAGGCAATGCTCCTAGCAGGAGCCATAGCTGCACACCAGCCGCCATCGAGACAGGGTCGAGGCCCCGGACGAGCCTAGAGGAGGCATAGATCGAGGCACCGTACAGAGCACCGCTCATGAGGCCTACGAGGTAACCAATACCAGTTATGGGGCCTCCTGCCTCGGCCTCGAGGGCGATGAGCCCTGCCCCCATCACGACTAGGAGGGAGGCGACAAGCCCCCGAATACACGGCTTTCTCCTCTCCGAGACGAGCTGATAAACGAGGATCCAGAGGGGAGCAGTGTAGAGCAAGACTTCCTCCCTAGCAACGCCGAGGTAGTCCACGCCGTAGTAGAACGAGGCATAGAACGGCGCGAACACAGCAGCGCCGAGAAACACTACCCTCGTGTCGAGGACGACATGGGCCCGGTAAATACCAGTCAGAACCCCTAGGACAGTGATGAGCGCAGCCAATGCCTGTCTCCCGAGCAGGACCCCGCTCGGCGAACAACCCCCAAGATAACCATACTTCGTAGCGACAGCTATTGTTGACCAAGTAGCAGCTGCTAGGTAGACGTAGAGAATGGCGCGCCGCATCTCGGTCCTTGCTCCCGGAGAGGCTTAGTGGAGTGATGAGGCCTTATAAGGAGCGAGGAGAGGATAACCTGGTCCACAATTATACTAGGGGAGCTCAGTGGGAACAGGGCCTCTGTGGGATAAGTAATGATCCATGTGCGCCTAGTAGAGAAAGCACTTATAGATGTCCACTGATAGCACCCGGGATTATGGGGTCTTATTTGCCACTGTGTAAACCAGTTAAGTTAAGCCCAGATACACGAGTTGATGCCTATGTCTTCGGCGACGTGACTAGGGCGTATGGCGTTAAGAGGTATTATGCTGGCTATCCTGAGGACCTAGTCTTCATAGGTAGGTACATGTATGTTGTCAAGATGCCTATCGGTGTCGCCGACGATAAGAGGATCAAAATGGTATTTGTGCTAAGAGCCTACATGGGCGACAGAGTTGTGAGGTTCAATGACTGCTGGCTAGTCAAGGTATCAGCTCCGTTCCCCATATATCACCCGCTCAACTTCAAGAGGGCATTGATACCCTACCGGGTCTACAATGGCTGGGTGATGAAGCTCTATCGGAGAGCTGTGAACGAGGTAGTGTTCCTCGCGAGTAGCAAGGAGATAGCAGAGGAGATCTCCTGGAGAATAATGGTTGGTAAAAAAGTACGCCTAATGGCTTATCGTTACCTCTACCCAGTTGCCTGCTATAAGTGCCCCAAGAGCCTCCTAGTATACGATAAGCCCGTGGAACGCAGCACGTTCTACGCAAGGTATCCCGAGGACTCCCGGGAGGCGGCTCCAAGGAAGAGGCTAGCGGGCGAGAAGGCCTAGTTTCTGAACAATCTCTGGGAGGGGCATTGGCTCTAGAGACCACTTCTTCTCGATAGGATTATACATCTCCACTGGTATTATCACGCCGAATCCTGTCGTTATCACACCGGTGTAGATTATACAGTCTCCTAGCTTCCTCCTAACAGTCTCTGTCTCCTCATCGCCTAGCACCATTACCGTTGCTGCAGTCTCCTCCCCCACGAAGATGCTCGGGGAGGAACGGGTCGCAGCAACTACATCATAGAGCTCGGTATAGCAGTCACGCCTAACCCTCATGTACAGCGGTATTATCCTCGGATTATTTATGCGGGGCACTGCGAGCAACAACACCCTGCCAACGACTCCTGCCTCGCTTAGCCTACGATAGGTCTTCGAGAGCTTACTATAGCTAAGCCTATGCCCAGGTACTCGCTTATCCAGCCTCTCCCAGTACACTATATTGATGTCTGTGAGATCCTGGAGAGATGCAAGAGGCTCGCGGTCTAAGAGAGCATAGACGAGGAGGTCCAAGAGGCTAGGCCTATAGTTCTCTGGCAGCCCCCTTATCCTCGCAGCGATGTCTCTGCACGGGTAGACCGGTATGGTTACCCCGGGCTCTGGTTCTCCGAGCTTGCTCAGCTCGTCGAGGAACTCGTCTAGAAGCTCTCTTGGGGCTAGATAGCTATAGACGTGCTGATTATCGAGCGTCGCACGGTAAGAGTATAGGTAGCGGTATAGCGGCGCCTTCC
>JALVKZ010000236.1 GCA_027033675.1 Pyrodictiaceae archaeon
TTCCTCAGCTCCATCCTTCTCGGCTACGACTAATAGGTCTATGTCTTCCTCATCTATCCTATAGTTCCTTAATCTCTCCTTAATCCTATAGCCCTGGGCCGCTAGCTCCTCCATAACTATCCGTGACAACATGGCCTCAGCTAGCCCAGCAATAGTGGCTTCTAGCCTTGAGCTCCTCTTGTTTAGCTCAGAGTATCCCTCCCTTAGCTCGGCGATAGAATCAGCTATTTTCTCGACGAGGCTCCTTATATCGTTAAGTATGCCAGATAACTCATCTATACTGGCCTTGATGAATACAAGCCTCTTATCAACTAGTTCCTCTATGATCTCTGGTATGCCTCCCAGGGCCCAAATACATAGTCCATGCATCTACCTTTACCCGTACTTAACTTATTCCTTCGGCCAAGTTCTTGAATGAGTGACATCAGCTGTTAAGGCTTAGACAAACAAGATATGATAATGAGGAGGACTAGTGGGTAGGTGCATTCTCTCTGTATTCTTCGGCGCAGTTTTCTTTATAGTGGTGGCTTAGGTAGGATTTTCTACTGGGTGGAATAGTGCCCGGAACTAGTGTTAAGCTCGACTCCGCTGCTAAGAGGCTCTTAGAGGAGTTACAGGCTAGGATACTGCTTGAGACAGGGGTGCGTTACCGGTTACAAGACATACTTGCCGCTGCACTGAGGCTTGCCGCGAGGAGGCGAGACGAGATAGTTGCCGAGTTGCAGGGCGGCTGGAAGCCGCTAAGCCCGGAGGAAGCGGAGAAGCTCCTAGAGGAGTATAGCTTCGAGGGCCCTAGAGAGGCCTCTAAGGAGATAGACAGGGTGCTATATGGATGAGCATACTCATAGACACGGGGGTAATAGTTGCCGCCTTTAACCGGAGAGATCGCCACCACTACTGGGCTAAGAGACAAGTAAAGCAAGTCCTAGAGGGCCAGTGGGGCCCACCCTACATCACAGACTACATAGTTGACGAGGTACTATCCTATGCTGCTGCAAGACTAGGGAGGGAGCCAGGACTGAAACTTGGCAAACTACTGCTAGAGCACAGACTTTTCCACATAATACCAGTCACGCTAGACACAGTCCTAGATGCATGGACTCTATACCAGCGCCACGCACCAAGCCTAAGCTTCACAGACGCAACAAGCCTAGTAATAGCCAAGACCTACGATATAGACTACATAATCACACTAGACGAGCCACTAGCCCGCCTACACCCAAGCATAACCCCGGCACAGTGATCAAGCAACATAGGACTCTTAACAAGAGTCATTCACCATAGAACCATGTACACGCATCCACTCCGGCCCCACACTAACCCCACCATACCTATGCCCTCTTGCCACCCCCCTTTCATCACGCCTCCGGTAACCCCTACCCACAGTACTCTCTATCAGTTACGAGACACTTCGTTTCTGCGAGGAAGCTCCAACTCGTTATAACTGGAAAACACTCTCTAAGTAAAGCCAACCTATGCCTGTCTAGCCAACCGAGAGCAGTACCACTGCATCAATGCCCCTTATGAAGAGTAGCTCCGCCCTGAGATAGTTATAGATAAAGACCACTATGTCGCATCAAGCTCCAGAGTCTTCTTGGATTCTTCCCTTTAAGATTCCTTAGCTTGAGGCATTAATTGGTGTTTATATGCTTTTATGCTATTTATGAGGCTAATAGATTGCTCCATGTCTTATAGCTCTTTTATCCCTAGTGTTATCCTGGGGCTTAGGGTTGGTTGAGGAGGCCATAGGTTTCTTTGAGAGGATTGGTAGGAATATTGAGTATTGGTTTGCTCACTTGGTGTTAAAGGAGGAGGCCCTTGTTAGCCAGTTTGTATCATTTACGTGGCTGGCAGCAATAATTATGGCCTCGATACCCTATGTAGAGTACATGGTTAGTGGAGGTATTCCGAAGAGAGTACCGTTGTCTGTCGTGGCTTATTCTGCTTCTTGGCTGCTCTTAGCGATGACGGTGACTGTTGCTAGTATCGTTGGTATGGCTAGGTTTACGGATAAGATGCTTAGGCAGACTCGTAGGGAGTCCTTAGAGGTATTCGAGAGAGCCAGTAAGTACTCTGGGATGTTGATAAGTATGTTAGGTGGATTATTCTTTGTCATCGCTTATGCAGTGCTCCCAGTATTTCTTGGCAACGAGGTTACTACGTACATCTGGCTCTTAGGTGTAGCCGGGGTATTGCTGGGGCATAGCGCTGGCTCGTACTTAGTATGGGAGAAGACAAGATACCCAGGTTCCAGGGAGAAGAGTAGGGTATACCTCCTCTCAGCGATACTAGTGCTCACGTCCCTGGTGCTGATATACCTCTTGGACCTCCACTACATTGTTAAGGGACTATGCGCCACAGCCTCGATGACGCTAATAACGCTGCTGCACGGCTACATGCTGAGAAGGCTTGCCAACCAGATGCTAGATAGGATTTTTGGAGGCTAGGTAATTGGCCCTAGAGCTATACGAGCTAAAGATACTCATCTTTCTACTCCTAAACGGGCCCTCTAGGAAAACAGACCTAGTTAGAGCCCTTGGCCTGAACTGGAGCAGGTTATCAAAACTCCTAGATAAGTTGATGGAGAAGGGCTTAGTGCACAGAGTACTAACATTCAGCGATAGGCCTACATATGTGTACCTAGTGACGGCCAAGGGCGTAGAGGAGCTGGAGAGGATATTCCTAGAGCTAAAAGAATCACTAGAAAGAGCCGAGAAAAAGAAGTACGCAAATACCGAGTAGTTAAGGGATTAGAATAACCCTATGTAGCCCACTACTCGTAACTCGCTATCCGCCGCTGTGCAGCCCCCTAAGAGGGGAATAGGCGCTAGAGGCTTATTGTACACCACACCGATCAAAATCGTGCCCAATAGGCTTCGCAACCAAATACCCTAGGAGCTAGAAATGCATAACCCAATATGCCAAGACCGTACCTACTAGCC
>JALVKZ010000237.1 GCA_027033675.1 Pyrodictiaceae archaeon
GTCCTCCGTAGAGAGCTTCTGCCTCTTCTCAAGCTTCTCCAAAAATACGCTTAGAAACCTGGCTAAGAATACTACCAAGCACCGCCTCCTCAGCCAAAGCTAAGCTCCCCGAGTACATGTAATGTGGCAGGGCCATATTACCCTAATTACTTTTGAGAAGCATAGTCTCTTAGACGTACTTGGAACGAGGAACTAGGGTCCAAGACGCATCTGATTATGAATTTGTTGTGACACATAACTGGAGTTAATTGTTTTTATACTAGTTTTAATTACGTGATGTCCATGCGGTGTTCTTATTGTTTACTCTCTGTTAATCCTTTTTATTAGGTCTTGTTTCCAGCTGCGTCCTGGCTTCTCTGTTGCCTTCTTTGCCAAGGGCTTTGCTTCTCCCCCCGGTCTCCTGGTCTTAGGAGCAGTGTGGAGCGAGTTTAGGCAATGACTATCTTCTTAGAAGCGTTTCATAGAGTGCTAGGTGTTTGTCTGCTGTTTTGTCCCAGCTTGTTTGCTCCGCGTACCTCCGTAGTCTCTCTGCTATGTTTGTGGCGAGTTCGTGGTTCTCTAGGAGGAGTGCTAGTTTCCTTGCTATTTCTTTGTATTTGCCTGCGGGTGTGCTTGTTTCTGGTGCTAGCTCGTTGCACTCTATGAGTTTTGCTACCCTGGTGCATATTGCTGGCTTGTTGCTCCCCATTGCTAGGTGTAGTGCTCCGCTGACTGCGTAGAATTTCTCCACGACATAGGGGAACACTACTACGTCTACCGCTGCTAGTAGTGCTAGTAGCTCGTCTCTCCTTAGGAACCTGTTCACGAAGACTATTCCCTGGGTGCTCCCGAGTACTGGTTTCAGCGTCTCTAGGTATTGTTGGCCGCGGCCCTGTGGTGCTCCTATTAGTACGAGTGCGAGGTCCCGGTTCTCCTTGCTTGCATGTGTGTATGCTCTTAGCAGGGTTGTTAGGCCCTTGTTCGGCCTTATGAAGCCCGGTGTCGTAACGAGCTTTTTCTCTACCAGCTCTTCTCCCAGGCCTAGTCGCTTCAGCAACCGCTCCCGGTCCCTGCCGAGGTAGGGATTGAGGACTGAGCCATGGGGTATCATGTGTATCTTCTCCGCGTCCACGCCCTGCACTATTAGCTCGTACTCCATGAGCCTCGAGTGAACAATCACCGCATCCGCTAGCCTCCCTATAGCTAGCTGGGTTTCTACACGGTCGGGGTGAATAATGGGGTGCGCAACTGTATGCAACGTTACCACTAGCTTTGCCCCCTTCTCGCCGAGCAGCTTCCTTAGCCTAGCGAGAGCGTCTATGAACTCCTCGTTGCTCCTGAAAATACTGTACTCGTGCTGCACATGTACAACCGTGTCGGGCCCGGGGTCTAGCAGGGAGACGCAGGCGAGTATGCCGCGATAGCCGCCGTCCTCTGTGAAGCACTGGTAGACCTCTGCACCACTATACGGCTCAGTATAGGTATCAGTGTCTCTCACTACCCGTGTCGAGACGAAGAAGCCCTCAACGCCATGCCTTCTCCGAAGAGCCTCGAGGAGCATGCTAGCGTACTCGGCTATGCCGCAGAAGGCCGGGGGAGCCCTAGAAACCATGACTACGCGCAACTAGCTAGCCAACCTCAAGTAAATTAGGGGAAGCGGGCAAGGATATACCTAGTCCCTTACAGGTATAGTAGCCATGCATCCCGAAGCACTCTAGGAGTCTTTTCTCTTAGCCTCTAGAATTAGTTCTAGATAGGACTTAGTGGTAGTCTCGTAGCCTGCTACGCCGAGCTTCTCAAGGGCCTCCCTTATGGCTCTCGCCGCCTCCTCTGCTTCTCCCTCGCCGCGGTACTCTGCCTCTAGGAAGCATCCCAGCCCATCTACCTCGTCTAGGCTAACCGCTATGTCTCCTAGCCTGTAGTAGTCTCTTCGCTTACGCACAACAGCCACCGGGCGGAACCCCAGAGCCTCTAGCAGCCTGGCGACCTGGGAGGCGCTTAGGAGCTGTATGGTTATTTCTTCGCGTGCCTTGGAGCCATCTATGACCCGCTTAGGCCCCTTATAGGTGAGCTCGTATCTCCCATCAACGCGGCGGATGCGGAGAGCCTCATCGGTCTCAGCAAAGTCCCTGCAGGGGTGCTGATAATAAGTATCCTCCTCGACCACGCTCTCCTCGTGCACCGCACCAAGACCCCGTAGCCTCTCCTCAACGACTCTCAGCAGGTCGCAGCCCGGGAGAACTATCTTGGCCTCAACCTCTACGCGTCGAGAACTCATGGCCCCCGACACCCCGGGAAAGCCCCGCTATGTGACTAGACAAAATAGTGATGATAGGACTATTGCCCCTGGATCATGTCCCTTATTTCTAGCCTGGATGCTACTAGTTGTTTTAGTAGCTTGAAGTGCTTGTCAAGGGTTACTAGGACCAGGTTCTCGTTATAGGCTTGCGCAGCTATTACCAGGTCTACGGCTGGTAGCGGTGCGCCCAGCCTCCTTAGCTCGGTCTGCCACTTGGTTGCTAATAGGTAGTCCCTCTTCCTTGGATAGAGTACCTCGTCTACGAAGCGCAGAACTGGCGGGTACTCTACAACGGTGAGCACCGAGACGTAGCCAGGAATCCTCTGCCTCCTATGAGCTACTAGCTCTATTACTGCGCTCGTGTCATAGATAGCCTCTTCCACTCCTTCTTCACCATTTCCTCGTAGAGCTTCCTCTCCCTATCGGGCCCGAGGGGTTCTAGCTGCTCTTCGTCTAGGCCCATTTTCCCTAGCTCTTCTAGTAGCTCGGCCGCGCTTACGCGTGTCTTTGCCTCTTCTAGGCGCTCTAGGTATTCCTCAATACTCTTCCTCACTACTTCGCTCCAGTTAATCTCGCTATGCCTCTTCATCTTCTCGGCCAGCCTCTTCGGGATACGAACAGTAAAGGTTACAGACACATCTGTCCCCGTAT
>JALVKZ010000238.1 GCA_027033675.1 Pyrodictiaceae archaeon
TGTTACTAGCGCCTGCCCCGCTTCACGAGCTTGTAGAGGATCTCGCTAATTTAAGGGAGGTGGGGTTCCTTCCGCCAGCCTTTACTCTAAGGGATATACTTGAGGAGTTGGAGCTCTACGAGGCAGTGGGCCTCGTCTACGAGGACGAGGATGGCTTGCTCCGGGCCAACATAGACCTCGTAGACGACGAGGAAGTGATAGTCCGGATTGAGAACCTCTTGCTTGGAATGACCAGCCTAGTAGGCTCGGCGCTACCAGTGCCTCCTAGGACTGTGGCCGTGGCCTAGATCCTTTACCTAGTATTTTCTCGCGGAGCATGTTCTTGGCCTCCTCTAGTACCTCATCCAGGGATTTCTCCTCGTTAACAATCATGTAATCGGCTAGTGCGATGACGTTCCCTATCCCGAAGCCCAGTTCCGTCATGTCCCTCGCGACGAACTCTTCCCAGGTCCTGGGGTCCCCGGGCCTATTCCTCCTCCTTATCCTCTCGAACCGTGTACGCGGCGAGGCATGAACAGCAATTATCACCACGTCGCCATAGCGCTGGAATACCTTTACCTCGTCTAGGCTCCGCACACCATCAACGAGCACGGCTTCCTCGCCTTCCCGGAACTTCTGCGCCGTGCGCTCAGCGACAACAGTGAGGCCATACTCCTCCCTAAGGCTCTTGGCAACCATGTTCAGGTTAGCTGGAGTTGGCTCAAGTCCGCGCCTAGCAGCCTCCTCGCGCACAACATCACCCATAACATAGACGGGTAACCCCAGTTCCCTCGCAGCTTTTGAGACCACTGATTTACCGCTACCGGGCATACCAGCAACAACGATGACTAGGCGGCGCCCCAAGCTACGCCCAGGATAAGTGATAAGCCATAGCGATTACCGAGCCCTTATAAAACATAGGTGCGCGGGAGCCCCTAGTCCTCTGGCATAGGATTCTCGTACAACGGTCGACCCATCCGGGTAGGTGGCGCGAGCCAGTCAACAACGGCCCGGGGGTCAGGGTGCTCAACCGTAAACACTATAGGCCCCATAGGAGCCTCGGCATCCATGTCTACGAGGCTAACACGGCCCACGAAGGCAGCCTGTTTATTAAGCTTAAACACCAAGACACCGCGGTCAATGCCCCGGAGCATGTAGCCCCGGGCAGCATCAAGTATGCGCTCAACCCGGAGCTTCTCATGAAGCCGGATAAGGCCACGAAGACTATAAGCCTCCGCTACAACCAGGTAGTAGCCACCACCCATATCCTCTACACGCATAGTATCTGGCACGAATACGTTGAGAATAGCCCTCTTAACCCTCTCAACATCCTCCGTAGGCCTAGCCTCAGCCTCTACACGTATCCTCGTCAATGCAGAGCCCTCCTTCCCCTATCCATATAGGGAGCCTAAACCCGGTTTCTTCCCCTTATCTAGGCTTCCCGGCAATGAGCCCCGCTCTAGCTTCTATCCCTCTATCCTTATCCTGTCCTGATAAGCCTACGCTGAGCATCCACGTGGATGGAGAACCGATATAGATGTATATACATGGGTAACCCCGCAATACCCGGGGCGAAAACCCCTTTCGCTCAAAAACAGAGAACATTCAGATATATTAGAGAGGAGCAAGCCATACTAGGCACGGGAGGTAAGAGAGGATGGACAAGAAACTACTAGCACCAATACTATTACTAGCAACAGCGCTAACACTAGGAATAGCACTAGCTCACGTAACAACCTTCTTCCCAATAAGCCTCAGCATAAACCCCCAAAACGCTACAGTAATCTTCGAGCCAGGCAGCAATGCCAACGCCGTTGACGCGGGAGGCCCTATAAGCGTAGAGACCGGGACTAGCAATACAACGCTAAGCATCACAATACACCCAACCTTCGAGACAACATACTACCAAAACATATCAATAATAAGGAATAAATCAAGCAACGCGGTAACCATTAATCTAACAGTAGTCCAGCCTCTTGATGCAACACAGTGGCCTACAGGTAGCAAGGCCTACCTACTCCTATTCGATAGCTCAACAACTAGTAGAGTCTATGACTTCACGGACTTCGCCACTGGCTTCGTCAACGTAACGAATGCTGTCAGAGCGCTAGATCTAACCCAGGAAGACTCGGTAACAGTAACGCTTGACGGGAACGACTTCTATCAGGTCGATCTCCTAATCTACATACCAGATACAACGAATCTAACCGTGCCGTCACAGAACGTAGTAGTAGCTCTGCAGACAACGTCCTAGCCATAACCACTACGGCTTAGACAAGGGGTTGGAAGAGATGAGGACCGCTATAAGGCGTTTTTTATTACTAGTCTTCTCTTATCCCTACTCTTTGGAGTAGTAGCACACGCAGTAGTAGGATTCTATCCTATCGTTAACTATATCTCACCCACTGACCCCGCGACAGTGTTTCTAGAAGGAGCCGCTAACGCGTCTCTATCTCCTCATGGGACTAAGGCAAATATAACAATAGTGGCATCTAGGGGTAATTGGCAACTGGTATCTAATCCTGATTTCACTGCCTGGGATACCTGGTTCTGTCTTAGCCAGTTGCCTCAGAACATAACGTGTTACTGGACTAATGTCACGGGTACTGGTGAGGGACTCATCTATGGCAATGTCTATAATGACTCGCTCTCATCCAGTATCATTGGTACGTGGTATCATTATGGCTACTTAGTTACACCGATCTCGTCCCCGATAAATACATCAAGTGTCAACATTAGTATAAGGTATAGCTTCACGTACTTCTTCGACCACGATGGCACGGCATCAGCTCTCCCGTTTCTCGAAGCGATAATAATAGATCCGAGCACTAATGATACACTGCTCCAATACAGCGCATCCATATCTAATACCAGCGGGTTTACCTGGCTCAATACGTCTCAGACGCTTAGCCAGGAAATGGCGAGCGGTAAAACTTACTACCTCCTGGTAGGCATATACATATACGTTGTCTGGCTAAACCTGTTTTGGAGCCGGACCACGTACTATAACTTGACCTTCTACCTCTTCCTAGACAAGGTCTTCCTCAATGTTAGTAGCGAGTACTATATCTGGAGCGGTAACGCAGTCAACATAAACACTAGTAGAACAGTATATGCCACACTCATACCCGTAGGTGACTGGAACCTATCAAGCGGCACCAACATAACAATTAGGCTCACTAACGCAGCCGGGCTTACCAACACCTCCATAGTTATCGTCAATGGCTCGGTGGTATCAGAGAATCTTAACTGGACACGCCTTGACCCAATAGCTACTGGGTATAGTAGCGGCGCTCTACGCATAGACGTGTCCAAGACTAATCAGACGAACTCAACACTGAGCTTCATGGTCAAGCTATGCTATGGCGGACCAGGGGCAAGCGCCTGTATCTACTACCCAGTATCAATACTCATCGATCCCCGTGGAGACGTCATCGCTAATATACAGCTCGGCGAAAAGCCTCAGTCTCTGGCTCCACATCCCCTCGTGCAGCTCCATAAGAAGGGCTAGGGGTCTAAGACCAGGGATCGTCTCCAAGGGTTGGGGTCTTGAAGATAGCTACTCTGACGATAATAGGCTTCTCGATACTCCTGGCTATTAAGCTCCTTCCTGTGCCCTTTGCGGTAGTAATGGTTCCTACGAAGAGCATGTACCCGGTAATCAAGCCATTTGACCTAGTCATATGTATGGGTAAACACGTTAAGCCCGGGGATATAGTTCTCTGGTGCAGTAGCCCACTATACTGCGTTATTCACCGCCTAGTAGCCATTAAGGGCGACTACATAATTACCAAGGGCGATGCTAACCCTGTCCCGGACAAACCGGTTCCCATCAGTTATCTCAAAGCCAAGGCGAGGCTAATTATACCAAGCTATGTATGGGTACCAGTCCTAGCAATAGCTGTCATCCTGGACCTATACCGTGGCCGAGAGAAACTAAGCAGCACCAGTCTGGGATACATAGTGTTCGCCACGGGTCTCCTAATAGCGATACTCGTCATCCTCGCCTCTCCCAGGCTGCCGGCAAAGATGATGGAGTCCTTTCACCAGCCATTAATTCATCTAAGATCAGTGAAGACCGATGGCTGCACCGTGACTATATTGTTTAACCCCGAGGGACTAGTGATAAAGAGCGTCGAGTATATTGGGCCACCTAGCATCTTCAGGCTAGTTGGCTGGGGAAAGGACTGGATAAGAGCCAAGATAACTGATCCATATAGTATAGCTAAGGATAATAAGCATGTAAGTCTCTGTTACCGCTTAAAGCTAACACATGACGCCACTCTAACGGGTTGCCAGGACATACGCCCAGTATATAGGCCTTTGAGCATCAGTGTATCCATGCACTACGTGGAGATAGTTAATAGGAATTGCTACTCTGTACCAGTAAAGCTGGTATTCTGGTATGGTAGGGGCAAGAGTTCATCGCTTAGCGTAGTGGCTCGCCCCAATAACACAACAGTCGTGAAGATACCGGGCTCGCCCATCTACGTGGATTACATCTACAAGCTTGGTGGCATTACATGGAGGGTAAGGAAAAGGCCTGGATAGCATCTCTAGTAAGATATGTGCTAGCAGTCCTCTTCATCACAGAGTTCGTCCTCCTCCTACTAGCTATCATAGAGCCCGTCTATACGTTTAGGGGTGGACTTAGCGGGTACTACGCAATAGCGCGGTACCAGCTTATCTGGCTAGGTAACGCTATTCACACCCCCCTGCTCGACTCCATGACTCTCTTCTCCCTGCCCGTGCTATACTCCGCCGTAATGGATCTGATTAGTGGAGCATATCTCGTAGCAAGGCTTAATAGCTACTCCCTGGACATCGCGAGCGGCTCCATTGCATCAACCATAGTATCGGTAATGGTTGCTAGGGCCTCGCTCCACCCCGTAATGGTTGAGATAAGAGATATAATACCAATAAGCTCTGTAAAGACAAGTGCCGGTGTCATAAGGTTCCCCAGAACAATTACTGAGATAGGCCGGGGAATGGACCTACTAAACTATGCCTTCTACACCTCAATTATAACCATCCTGGCGCTACTAGGGCTAACGCTACTAGTCACGCTTAGCGCTAAGAGATTTTTGCAAGTAGAGCAGGATGTTAGAGAGAAAATGGAGCAGTGAAACCTCAATAAGGCCATAAACCCTATCACTCCTTCTCCTCTCTATAAGCACTAGTCCCCGGGGTGGTCTCCTTGGCGGGTAGTATCGATAGGGAGGAGATTCTCGAGGAACTCAAAAAGACGATAGCCGGGATGAAATGCCCGGGCTGGGCTCATGCCCCTCACCCAGCAGACGTTATTATCGTTGCGAAGGGTAGGAGTATTGAGGAGGCTTTTGAGCAGGCAGCAATCGGGGTCTACGAGGTAATAACAGATACCTCCAAGGTGGAGCCTAGGGAGGAGCGGGGCATAGAGGATGAGGGAGAGGATCTAGAGCAGCTACTTTATCGCTGGATAGAGGATCTCTTATTCTACACGGATTCCGAGGGATTGGTCTTCTCAAGGTTCAGGGTAGAGCCAATAGAGAGGGGCACTGATGAGCAGGGTAACCCAGTGCTAAAGCTACGGGCCAGGGCGTGGGGCGAGAAACTAGACCCAGATAGGCATCCTATGAGAACGATAGTAAAGGCCATGACCTATGCCATGATGGAGATAGTTAAGGAGAATGGCTGCTGGCGGGTACAATTCGTAGTAGATATTTAGGGATAGACAGCTAGCTATTTTACAGCAAGTGGAGTGTATATTGATGAGGAGAACACAGCTAGTAGCAGTAATTGTTAGCCTATTCTATACCTTGGTATTACTAGCACCAAGTGGTTCCGCGCTGAGAACACAGCTGAGGCTTAGCTTAGACATTGCAGTCATAGCCTACGATCCTAGCCATACTGTTCTCAACGGGCTTGGTGAAGAGACGTATAGCCGCCACCTCAGCTGCGGAAACTGGAGCGTAGATCTCACTGCAAGGGTTCGCTACGTTTATGCACCTAATTGGGCCCTGCAATCCCTGAAAGCCTATATGGAGAGCCACTACGTGGACAGGGGTGTGCCGAGCTGGGCCAAGGAATACATAGAGGCGCACCGTCTCACGGTTAGGTGGCTGGAGCTTCGCCCCTTCTACGAGGAGTTGTGGAGGCTCAGCAAAGAAGTATTAGAGGAGAGGGGTCTAAGAGCCAACGATATCGTTGCAATAATAGGTAATATCGACAATGTTTCTCGCCAGTACTACGAGGAGCCAGCCCCATATCTCCACGTCGCTGGGTTAGAGGGTGTAAGGGGCTGGGCGGGTGAGCACCCCCTAGTATTTTATGACCTAAGCGTTGTCCCGAGACCGTGGCCTAGCAAGACAATACCATTCTACGGCATGGGTAGACTTGTTAACGCGTCCACGGAGCCGCCTCTATGGAGCCTAGGCGACCCAGCCAGCTACATAAGAGGGCTCGTACATGACCACATAAGGTTCCACTACCTCACCCTATGCCCTACCCGGCCCTGGTATGCCCCGTTGTACCGGGTCCACATAGTCCTGGTTGACTATGGTAACGAGACATTAGCTACGAGGATAAGGGCCTCTATCAACACGAGCCTCGTAGAGAACCTCGTAGAGCTAATGGATCCCTGGATAAACACCAGCGTAGATCTCCGTATCGTACGTGCCGAGCCGGGTACACCACTATACAGAGTAGTTGAGGAGGCTGGGCAGGAGAATGGCTGGCTTATCCTCTACTATGGCAATACGTCCAAGCTACTAGCACTTGACGCGAAGAAAAGATTCCCTGGTCTTAACCCATGTGGCTCAGGGAGCCTAGTCCAGGCCTGCGACTTCGTGTTCTATGTGCTAGCAACTCCCCGGCCAAGCTACATGAGGTTCCAGGGCACATCGTTCAACTTCACCGGGTTCGATACGGGGTGGCTGGGAGCCACTAGTTATCCCGGCTATGGATTCCGGGTAATAAGGGGTGATATTAACCGCGTCATAGCCCATGAGGCTGGTCATAGCCTAGGCTTGCTGCACCCATTCCAGCTACCTAGAGGCGAGATAAGGTGGCTCATGGACTTCGAGGAAACACCTATGAGCTACTACGATGAGGGAATGGCTTACTACAGGGTAGGCGACGTATCCCCATATGAGGCGGCCAAGACAGCACTCATACACCTAGCCGGGATACTTGCCGCGAAGGGTACTGGGCTGTCGCCCTCTGTAGAGGAGTGGCTCGCTAAGGGGGAGCCGGGAAGGGCCCTAGAAGAGGCAAAGAAGCTGCTACTAGGAGAAAAACAGAGCAGATGCACTAAGAGCACTACAACTATTACAGAGACAGTTACCAGCACTAAGACCTGCTGGAGAACAATTACCAGTGTCTCGGTAACAGCGCATAGCGTTACAAAACAAGTAACACTTACAGAGAAAACCACCATAACCAAGACAGTCACGAGGACAGAGACGAGCACAGTCACGCTCACGGAGACAGTAACCAGGAACGAACAAGGCCTAGTACAGCTCCTAGCAGTACTCGTGCTAGGCATTGCCCTAGGCTACTTAGCTGCAAGGCGGCGGGGATAAAGGAAGGCGCCTATGTAGGCCTATTACCTCGGCGCGACACTGGCTATTTTTCTGCCCATCTGGGGCCTCCTTAGCGGTAGAGTTGTCGAGGACTAGTTCGTAGGCTCAGTAATAGGGTATCGGGCTCTCCAGGGAGGGGTTACTGCCATGGCTCTCCGCGTCCTTGTCGCTGAGTGGCCCGGGAACCAGTTCTTCAACCTCGGGTTCGAGGAGGCCTTTCTACGAGTATTTCGTGGTGATGCTGCTCTCCGTTTCTGGCGCAACGACCGAGTAGTGGTTATTGGTAGACATCAGTGTGCAGCACTGGAGGTCGACGCGCTCGCTCTTCGCCGCGAGAGGGTTAAGCTCACCAGGCGCTTCACCGGGGGCGGCGCTGTCTACCACGATCTCGGCAACATTAACTACGCCTTGGTCATTAGGCGTGGCCTAGGCGGGGTAAAGGGCGTGGTTGAGCTATTCCGCCTCGTGGGCGAGGCAGTGGCCTCCGCCCTTGAGAGCCTCGGGGCCCGGGGAGCCTATTACCGTGCGCTCAACGACATAGAGATAGATGGGTTAAAGGTCTCTGGTCTCGCAGGCATGACGCTTCCCAGCAAGGTCTTTGTCCACGGAGCATTGCTCGTGGGTAGTGATCTCTCAATACTGGGTAGGGTGCTCCGGGTAAGCAGGGAGAAGCTAAGCGATAAGCGCTTCGTAGCCAGTCGGAGGAAGAGGGTAATAACCCTAGAGGAGGCCGTGGGCAGGAAGCTCTTCCCCGAGGAGATATACAGGGCGATAAGCAGTGCTCTGGCAGAGAAGCTGGGACTAGACCCAGCCAGCGACTCGCCGAGCCAAGGAGAGCTATCGGAGGCTCTTCGCCTCTACCGAGAAAAGTACTCTAGGACGGAGTGGCACCTAAAGTACCTTGG
>JALVKZ010000239.1 GCA_027033675.1 Pyrodictiaceae archaeon
CAAAGCTCTATCCGAATGAGTGCGTGAAAAGAGTGATAGCATTCGTACCCGAGGGCCACCTTCACGCACGCTTCATAATCGAGTTATGCGACCAGGTCCTAGTCCTTCATGAGGCAGCTGTCGCGGGGATTGTGCGAGCCTTTACCTCCGTAGCACTTCATCCCACAAGGGTGGCGATAGAGCTTAAGTCGAAGAGGCTATCTGAGGACGAGAAGAAACCAGTATTCGCTGAATGGCAGCTAATCGATACGGGAAGAAGCGAGGAAATAATCCGTAGAGAAGCCGAGGAGATCTGGGCCAACGCTTCTATACCAGAGTGCTGCACCAAGGCCGGGGACGAGAAGAAACAGGAGACATTAAGACCCTAAAGCCGTGTATCACTCTAAACTTCTTGCTCCCTGCATAGCCTTAGTGTATAGAGCTTCCTATTACCATGATCCTCGCCAACAACTACCCCTCTTTCCTCGAGTAGGTGAAGTCTCTCACGCACTATTCGGCGAGAAGCACTTCCCCTCAGCTCTCGCACAAGCCGTGTTATCTCACTAATACTCCTAGGCTTGCAATCAGCCAAGGCCTCAACAATGGCTCTCGAGATAGGGTCACTTACGAAGCGATAAGCCTCGACAACACGCCTAGCAGCTTCCACAGCCCTCATAGCAGGCATAGAAAACGCGACAGCGAGCCTAGAAGCAACCAATGCCTCTTCGCTCATAGAGCCCAGCAACTCCTCCAGATGCTCAAGTCTCTGAAGAGCCTCAGCAAGTAGCTCCTCAAGCCTCCTCAACCTCTCCTCAACACTAGGCAAGGAGCCGGCCTCCGTGGAGTCCTCAAAGAAGGTTTGTTAATATTAATTAGATAGGTTGCGTATAAAAATAGATAGGATTGGGGACTTATTGTTCCTCGCTATCCCTCTTCTCTTTCTCCTCTTCCCCCTCTATCCTTATCTCGTAGCCTCCTTCTCCCTCTTCCTTCTTCTCTAGCCGCACTATCTTTGGCTTCCCCTTTGTCTTCGCAATGATTATTGGTGGATGTGCTCCGCCTGTTATAGCTCCGCCAGTCATGGATTTTTGCAGCATTTCTATGAAGCTCGAGACCTTCGGGATAGCTTGTAGCTTTGTTTCGAGAAACTTTTGTGTAAGCTCGTAGGCCTTGTCCGGAGGCATGCCGCTGTCTACAAGGCTCTTATACATCTGTGCAACTTCTCTACCAAGTTTCTCTCCATCAAAGCTCTTGCTCAGTGTATCGAGGAACTCTTTTACCAGGTCCTTGATCTGGTACATGAACTCGGCAACCGTCCCAAGCACTTGTCTTAGCTCCTGAATATCCTCGGAGTCCTTGGGTTGTGTGGGTTTCTCCTCGGGCACGGGTGTCTCACCTCTTTTGGTTTCTGTCGTGTTTCTAGTAGGGCTTGTTCACCTTAGTCAATTCTCCGTCTTCAGAGTGGCCAGCGGGTGGCCTCTCTGAGCCTTGAGCCCAAGGAGGCTGAGGAGCCCAGGGATTCTTAGACGCTGTTTCTCCAAGAAAGCCGAGTAGATCGAGACCAGGGCTTCGCGGTATTCTCGGGGCATCCTTGACCGGGCTAGTTGCGAGGAGAATGCTTTTCTCCATCTCCAATACCTAAACCGGAAACGCAGTGCGGTGAGCCGAAGAGAAACATAGAGCACTAAGGCTCCGAGGAGTAACTTGGTTGAGGCTGATAGTATTTCTAATAGCCGGGTTCTCTGAGCCAAAGCAATTACTCCGGGTAAACAATGCCTCCAGTACTCTATAGTCCTTATTCCCTATCGTTCTGCGCTGTGCCCTTTTCTCGATGCTCCTCCTCTATTATTGGCCTCGTCCACGAGCCGTATAGAAGCCATAGTAGTGCTGCCAACCCTGTTACATAGTTACTTATAGCCATGCCGAGCCATAGGCCCTCCTCTCCCATCCCCATCTTATAGGCTAGTAGCCACGACAAGGGGACTCTCATTCCCCAGAGCCTCGCCGCGCCGAGGGCTGATACGAAGAATGTTCTACCGCTGCTCCGTGCAACAGTGTTTGCTAGCATGAATAGTGTGAAGCCAAGGGTGCTAGGAGCGAATATGTGAAGCATATCAACAGTTATTCTTACAACGCTTGGGTCGTGGCTAAATATCATCGCGAAAGGTTTTGCATAAATCACTATCAGTACTAGGAAACCCGTGACTGCTAGGAGGAGTGCCGTGAGCCCCGTCCAAAGGGCCTTCTTCGCTCTCTCTATCATTCTTGCTCCAAGTGCTTGTGCCACTATGATGCCGGTTGCTCTCCCAAAGGGCATCGATATTATGCGGTCAAAGCCTATGACTACTTGGCCTATAGAGTATGCTGCTAGGACATCGGTGCCTAGCCCAGAGACTATGCCAGCCATGGTCATGAAGCCGAGGGTTATCGCTAGTCTCTGCCCTATCTGTGGAAGCGAAACGTGCATGGCTAGGCGCACATAGTTTCTCCGAGGCACTAGGTCTTCTAGAGATAGCTTCACGCCGTGCTTGCCCTGTGCGAAGCTGTGTACTGCGTAGCTGGCGGAGAATATCCTGGCAAAGAGCGTTGCTAGCGCTGCCCCAAGTATTCCTAGGCGTGGTAGTCCTAGGAGGCCGAATATCAGTACGGGGTCTAGGGCCATGTTTATCAGCGTGGCGGCTATGCCTACCTTCATTGGTGTCCTCGTGTCGCCGACCGCGCTCATAGTCATTGTGAAGAATAAGTATATTGCGGCGAATGGTATACCCGTGGCGAGTATAGTTAGGTAGATGTATGCTAGCGGCCTAACATCGCTAGGCACGTGTATAGCCGATAAATAGGCGTTAGCAGTAGCTATGATAGCAAGTGCTCCTGGCACAGTTATAGCGAGCATTAATCCGAGAACAGTGCCAGCTGACTCCCTTGCCTC
>JALVKZ010000240.1 GCA_027033675.1 Pyrodictiaceae archaeon
TGGTCCCCCGGGTACTGGTAAGACTATGCTTGCTAAGGCTGCTGCTACAGAGAGCGGTGCAAACTTCATAGCAGTACGAGGACCCGAAATACTAAGCAAATGGGTAGGAGAATCAGAAAAAGCAATAAGGGAAATATTTAGGAAGGCAAGGCTGCATGCCCCAGCAATAATATTCTTCGACGAAATAGACGCAATAGCCCAGACAAGAGGCTTCTATGACACAAGTGGCGTGACCTATAGAATTGTCAACCAGCTACTTGCGGAGCTAGACGGCATCGAGCCATTGACGAATGTGGTCGTGATAGCTGCTACCAATAGACCCGATATACTAGACCCAGCACTACTAAGACCAGGAAGATTCGACAAGATAATCTACGTACCACCACCAGATACCCGTGCAAGACTAGAGATACTGAAGATACATACAAGGAAAATGCCACTAGCAGAAGACGTAGACCTAGAGCTACTCGCCCTTAAGACGGAAGGCTATAGTGGAGCAGACATCGCCGCCCTCTGCCGCGAGGCAGCACTCCTAGCCCTACGAGAAGACATTAATGCAACACGAGTACGCATGAAACACTTCACGAAAGCATTAGAGATCATAAAACCATCGATAACTGCCGACATGGTGAAGTTCTACGAGGACTGGTATAAACAGGCAAGACAACAACTGCCTGGAAGTAAGCTCGTGCAAACAAAACCGTTAATATTCACCTAGATGTGTACCGGCTACTTGACCAGTACTAATCCGAGAAGGAACTATCTAGAACTCATTTATTTTAGAGGCCCCTCTTGGTCTAATTAAATATCCCTCGTAATAAGGCTGCTTTAATTCCAAATCTATTCCCGGGTCTTTTAGTCGCTGGTTTCAGCGACAAGGTTTATCCATGTTAAGGTAAGGGAGGGTGAGATGCGTTATGGGTGTAAATGGTTGGAGAAGTATACCGCTATACTATGCTATAGTGGAGGAGCTTGAACGAAGAGGTGGTAGTGCAAAGGATATCGATATCTACCGTGCTCTTAGAGATAAGTATGATTTATCTTTCTCAGAGTTCCTTAAGGAGTTAATGAAGCTAGAAATGCATGGTGTTATCCGTGTTGAGGTTCTTAAGGAGAATCTCAGAAATGTCGAGCTTATAGCCAAGCCTTAAGAACAGTACTTGTTTAAGCATATACTCGGGGCTAGCAGTGGGCGTCAATATAAGAGAAATAATCCCGCCAGAAGCCATAAAGACAATAGATCTCCCCTTCCTCAAGTACAAGGTAGTGGCTATTGACGCCTATAACGCTCTCTACCAGTTCCTAACTGCTATAAGGCAGCCAGACGGCACACCGCTAATGGACTCAAAGGGCCGCGTCACAAGCCACCTAAGTGGACTCTTTTATCGAACAATCAACCTCGTCGAGAACGGCATAAAGGTAGTGTATGTTTTTGATGGAAAGCCGCCAGAGATGAAGTATGCCGAGATAGAGCGTAGAAAGAAAGTGAAGTCAGAGGCTGTTAAGAAATATGAGGAAGCAATAAAGCGTGGTGACCTGGAAGCCGCTAGAAGATATGCTCAAATGGCGTCAAAGCTTACCGACGACATGGTGCAGGACGCCAAGCGATTACTCGATGCAATGGGTATACCGTATGTACAAGCAAAAGCAGAGGGCGAGGCACAGGCAGCATATATGGCCAAGAAGGGTGACGCTTGGGCAGCAGCGAGCCAGGACTACGACTCCCTTCTCTTCGGGGCACCTAGACTTGTAAGGAACCTAGCAATCACGGGGAGAAGAAAGCTTCCACGCAAAGACGTCTATATAGAGGTCAAGCCAGAGCTAATAGAACTCGATATGCTCCTCAAGGCACTAGGTATTACACGTGAACAACTCATAGCTATAGGTATACTCGTTGGTACAGACTATAACCCGGATGGCGTGCGGGGAGTAGGCCCAAAAACCGCGCTCAAGATGGTAAAAGCCCACAGGGACCCGATAAAACTTCTACAAAGCCTACCAAGGCACGAATTCTCGGTGGATCCGGTAGAGATATACAAGTACTTTCTTAGCCCTCCAGTAAACACTAATTATAAGCTAGAGTGGCACGAACCCGATGAGAAGAAAGTATTCGAGATACTAGTTGAGGAGCACGACTTCAATACAGAGCGAGTAAAGAACGCCCTAGAGCGCCTCAAGAAGGCCTACAGAGAGTATATAAAAGGTAAACAGACAGGACTGGATGCCTGGTTAAGGAGACGATAGAGTCAACTATATTTTCAGAGCCTTAGTACTCGTAGAAATGCCATCCGTGTTCTCCCACTAGGGGTACAAAGAGAACAGGTATCGTAGGCTTCACTTTTATCTCGCCATTTTCCTTCTTCTCAACAACATACAATACTTGTGAGTAGCGATCACCAATAGGTATGACCATCTTGCCTCCTGGGCGGAGCTGCTCTATGAGAGGCTGGGGTATATCTGGTGCAGCAGCTGTTACGATTATTCTATCGTATGGAGCCTTCTCTGGGTAGCCCTTCGTGCCATCCCCAACGATGACTGTGACGCGGTTAACATAGCCTGCCCGCCTAAGATTCTCCTGCGCCCTCTTGGCAAGCCCTGGTATACGCTCAATAGTATAGACATGGCCCCACTTCTCCCTAGGAGTATCACTTGGTGCCACTACCTCGGCTATAACTGCTGCATGGTAGCCAGAGCCTGTTCCGACCTCGAGAACCTTCATCCCGGTATCAAGGTCAGCGTACTCGCACATGAGAGCAACCATGTGAGGGGCGCTAATCGTCTGTCCATGGCCTATGGGGAGCGGTGTATCCTCGTAAGCCAAGTGCCTTAGATCCTCTGGTACAAATAGCTCCCTTGGTACACGAAGCATTGCCCTCATTACCTTCTCTGACCTTATATAGCCTTCCTCAATAAGCCTCTTAACTAGGCGCCGCCTAAGCTCCTCAAACCTCTGCATCGGCAGACCTTATCCCCGTGGTGTCTAGAGAGGCATTACTCTTCTTAACACTTAGCTTGCATAAAGGAATCGTGACAATGAACACTAATAGGGTGGGAACTCTACCTTGATGCTAGCCTTGTTAAGATGCAAGGGGCACCCTAATATCCAGGCATCGCACCCAACAACGCTTGAGCTTGAGGAAGAATCGTTCCTAACCATACGGGGCGACTGCATAGTATGTATTGAATGCACTGGTGCAGATAAGCTTCGTAGGCTCGCGGCAGGGAAGGGGCTTGCAAAGCTCTTCATAGTAGCGGTAAATCCTTTCCTAAGCCCTTACATAGCCTATGCTATTGTTGATGGCTTTCTTCCAGCCAAGAAGCCTAAGAGGCTGATTGTGAGAAAGAGTGCTCACCGGGAGAACAGTGTTATGGTCTGCTCATCGCTTGGTGCCTCCGAGCTACCTATTGGTTTGAGAAAAATGCTTAGAAGCAGCTACACTAAGTGCTATGCCCTAATTGCCTTCTCGACCCCTGGCGACAACGTCGACACGATATATGAACTTGCGGGGTGCATAGTCAAGGACGCGGGTAGCACTAGTGGAGCCAGGGACAAGGCCTAGGGCCTCCTCTCGTGTCCGTGCAATGACGTATACGTGTATAATGCATCCTTGCGGGCTGCATAGCCTATAAGCGGTGTCAAGGAACCTTATCGCGTCATGAGGGAGGTTCATTATTATTCTTGTAAAGACTGGTCTAAGCACCCTTGGCAACTCCTCGGCATCCATGTTTAGTACCAGTATTGGTGTTTTGAGTTTCTTCTTGTTTAGCTTAATGGAGTACAAAATGGTCGAGACTGCCCAGGGATTAATGTCATTAGCCACAACTAGCTCGGCTCTACCAAGTGCGCTTATGAGAAGGGAGAAACCACCTATGCCAGCGAACATGTCAAGGACTATTTCTCCTGGAGCAACTTGGCTGGCAACTCGGTAGTGCTCAGCACCGAGACGTGGATTAACATAGACCTTTCCTAAGGGGACACGGTACACCAGTCCGTGCTCGCGATACTCTGTTACTTCTATCCTTTCCCCCGCCAAGTGGACTAATCTTTGGACCCGGTACTCGCTCTCAGTAATCTCTTTGGCGTAAACAGCTCGTATGCCCTTAACGTTTCTCAGCAGCTCGTCAGCTACCTCTTTCTCGCGGCCTCTAATTTCATTGCTTAGCGCCACTATTGCAACGTTACCTACTACTGTGAAGGAGATAGGAGGCTCCCATTTTTCGCGCTCCTCGCAAACAGTCTCGATTAGCTCTACTACTCCTTTGCATGTTGATAGGAATGTATCACGTATGGCAGTGGTACTTGCGGCATCCCTAACTGGGAATACTGGGTACATCGTTCTTGTAGGGGAGTATTTCTTAAGAGGCCTGGAGCCGCTTAACAATAACTGGTTATCCTTGAGGTAGCGGCGTAGTGCTTCGCCGCACCATGGCCCAGTTACGATACATGTGCAGCGTCTTTGCTTTGGTGGCATTGTGATGCTCCGCCGCATAGCAATATTCGCGAGACCTGACTTAAGAGAATCCATTATGCTCGCTAAGCAGGTATACGAGAAGCTGGTAAGGCTTGGTGTCGAGGTGTATTATGACTTATCTGTAGCTGATAGGGCAGGTGGCCCCGGTATTGATCTAAGATTTGAGGATGTTGAGGGTGTTGTCGTTATAGGTGGTGATGGTACCCTCCTCCGCCTGCTTCAACTCCTTGGCGAGAAGTCACCTGTTCTTCACTTAATAAGGCTCGGACATAGAGCGTTCCTTTTCCCCGAGGAGCCTAGTACGGCTATCGAGAAGCTGAGGGACTTCGTCTCCGAGAACTACTGGGTGGAGGAGCATAAGCGCCTAAGAATAGAGACCAATAGCTACATGGGCTTTGCTCTCAACGAGGCAGTGATAACCGCGTTGGGCTCGAAAATAGTCTACTTAGACGTGAATGTAGAAGATGAGAGGCTCTACGAGGACCTGGCTGGTGACGGCGTCATAGTGGCGACACCTCTCGGAAGCACGGCGTACAGTTATAGCGCTGGCGGCCCTGTGGTTCACCCCTCCCTAGACGCTGTCATTGTTACACCGCTTAACCCAATCAATAGAGGCACAGGGCCAACAGTTCTACCAGGAGATACTGCGCTGGAAGTAGTGATTAAGTATACTTTACGCCCAGTAAAACTAATAATCGATGGAGCGAAAGAACAGCTCCTCACAAGAGGAGCTCGGGTAAAGGCATCTCTCCAAGGCCCCCCGGTGCGTTTCGCTAGGTACACTAAGGGAGGGATGCTGAGACTACCATGGAGAAGAAAGTGTTCATTCTAGACACGGGTGGGTTCATAGCCAGGTGGCCTCTCTACGCCCCTAGGGCAACGATATACACGACCAGTCTCGTACTAAGTGAGGTAAAAGACTCAGAGAGTAAGCAAGGTTTAGAAATAGCACTTTTACTTGACCGCATTCGCGTGGTCGATCCCAAGCAGAGCTATACTAAGCAGGTAGTCCGTGAAGCGCGTAAGAGGGGCCTACATATATCCCTGAGCAAGACCGATATATCGGTAGCGTCCCTGGCTCTTCAATTAAGAGAACAGGGACTAGAGGTAGAGGTTATAACAGATGATTACTCGTTGCAAAACCTCCTAGCCCTCCTCGGGATAAAGTATAGGCCGCTAAGAACCCGTGGAATAAGAAGAGTTGAGGAATACATAGTAGTTTGCCCAGCATGCGGCTACACGTCACGGAATCCTGCTGAGAGGATATGCCCCGTTTGTGGAACACCCCTCAAGCGTGTAAGGAAGAAAGCTTGGAGTAAGCGCAACAAGACACAATTCTAGGAAAGCATGGTTATTTACCTGGGCTAGCAGAGTGCACAGTGAAAAGATACTCCTAATAGGTTATAGTGTGTTCTCAGGATTTCAGCTAAATCCCTCCGAGGAGATAATTACAAGGCTTGACGGCGCTAGCATTAACGGGTATAGGGTTATGGGCCTCGTACTCCCGGTATCTTATCGCTACGTCCAGGGCACGTTGCCGAGAATACTTGAGGAAGAGCGGCCAGATATAGTTCTAGGCATAGGGCTTGCCCCCAGAGCTACTAGGCCAGTAATAGAGCTCGTGGCTTCTAATGTCGCTAGCTTCCGTATACGTGACGAGGACGGGGCCCTGGTAGGCTACGAGTATGTAGCAGGTAGTGGCTTAGAAGCTGTAAGAACAACACTGCCAGTAAGCATTGTTCTTGATGAGTGTCGGCGGCGTGGCCTAGATATAGCGGCAGGTGTCAGTATTGGTACCTATCTCTGCGGCATAGCTGGCTACTACATAATGAAGTACGCAGAGACCCGTAAGAGAATTGGAGGATTCATACATATACCTCCATCAACGGAGCTAGCCATGCGCCACGGGCTCCGGAACTATGTGTCGCTGAGCACGCTCTTCGAGACAATTAAGTGTGTACTAGAGACGGTTACCGGGGCTTTACAAGCCTCGCAACAAAGTAGCCAGTAGCACCGTGCACATGTGGATGAACCCTTATCAAGTAATCAGCCCCAGTGCCTACTCCTTTGCCGAAAACTCGGAGAGAGGGCATAACGAGCCTAAACCCTAGCTCCTCGACAGCATACTGTATGTTCTCCTCGTTCTCCGAGAGAGTAACGGTGCATGTGGAGTACACTAACACCCCGCCAGGCTTTAAGAGACCATAGGCAGCGCGCAGAAATTGTCGCTGATAAAGTGCGCTATTACGCACGTCTTGGTAACTCTTCTTATCCCATACCTTGGGCAAGACGCCGAGACTAGTACAAGGCGGGTCCAGGACAATATAGTCGGCAATCCCCTTGCCAAGCCTTATGTCAGCGTATCGTGAATCCAGCCGAACCACTTCCACGCCGCTGTGTCCTAGCCGCCTAAGATTCTCAACAAGCCTTCTAGTTTTCGACGCGGAGTGGTCAAGGGCAATAATGCGCGCCCTTCCCCTAACAAGCTCATAGACATGCCCTGTCTTACCACCAGGGGCTGCGCACATATCAACTATCACGCTGCCCGGCGCCGGGTCAAGTACACGCGCCACTAGCATTGAGGATATACTTTGCTCATAGATGAGCCCGTTCCTGGCCCAGACCGTGTCACGGAGACTAGGGACAGTGTAGAGGGGCCTAACGTTTTCTGCAACAAGGCCTCTTCCTCTGCGCAGGCTGTGGAGGAACTCTTTTACTATAACCGCGTTAGCTACAACGACACCGTTCTCGGTCCTCACAGCAGCCTCTATGCCTGGCTTAGCACAGTCATCTAGGCTCCTAACGCCCGGGGCGTATACGTGGGCCCCCATCATTATGCTCTCAGCAGCCTTCTTGTCGACAACTATGTAGCAACCAGTATCTCTAACACGTTGCGGACCTCTAACTGGGAGCCAAAGAGCCTCCTCAAGGAACTCGTCGCGATAAACCGTGTAGCCCTTGTTCCTCATATCGTCAAGTAACTCGCCCGGATCAATCCTTAGCACGTTGACACGTACATAGTAGCGGGCAGGAGGCCTCTGAACGGCATCGAGGAAGGCCCGGAGCCCATGAATACCATAGATTTTGCGAAGCTCGGCTAGTAACTGTTCATCGTAGCATAGTGTAGTACACGTCATCCCCGGCAACCCTAGCGCTCATCCCCTTGGCCTCGGTGCCTAGCATGGGGCTAATTAAGCTACAAGGCATAGACAGTGCAGAATAGCGAGGACTAAAAACGAGGAAATATTTGAGCAGAAACGGAGACTAGGTGAGATCCTTGTTTCGAAGAAATATCTTGGGCGCGGTCTTGTCTCTAGTGCACTCCTAGATATGCCTTTATTATCTCCGGGTTCTCTGCGAGCTCCTTGGCAGGGCCCTCCATCCTTATTCTGCCAGTTTCTAGGACGTAGGCATAGTCAGCGATGTTCAGCGCGTAGTGTACGTTTTGCTCAACTATGAGTATAGTTAGCCCTTCTTCGTCCCTGATCCTCTTAACGAGATACATTATCTCGAGAGCAAGTTTTGGTGCGAGGCCGAGACTTGCCTCATCTATCATTAGTAGCCTCGGTAGCGCCATGAGCCCCCGCGCTATTGCTAGCATTTGTTGCTCTCCACCGCTTAGTGTGCCAGCTTTCTGGTTTAGTCGCTCCCGAAGCCGGGGGAAAATGTTGAAGACCCTCTCAAGGCTCTCTTGTATCTTCTGACGGGCGCGCTGATTATAGGCACCCATGAGCAGGTTCTCATAGACAGTCATCTGTGGGAAGATACCCCTGCCCTCTGGTACTAGTACTATGCCCTTCTCCACTCTGCGGTAACTGGGCAGCTTAGTTACGTCTTCTCCCGCGAACACTATTCTTCCCTTCCACGCCGGGATTATGCCGACTATGGCTCTCAGAGTAGTGGTTTTACCAGCACCATTGCT
>JALVKZ010000241.1 GCA_027033675.1 Pyrodictiaceae archaeon
ATCTTTTGCCCAGGAACTTGGTACGTTAGGAAAGGGGACTATGATACTACTCGTGCTACGTAGAGCTTTGAGCGTGCTAGGTCGTAGAACATTTCTACTCCCATTAGTCTTGGCAGCTTGGCTACTATGTCTCGCTCGGTCATTATGCCTATGACTCGGTAGCTCTTGTCTACTACTGGTAGTGCTGAGACTCCTCTCCTCCTCATTATGCGGAGCGCTGTAGAGATATCTGCCTCGGGCTCTATCGTCGCGGGGGCTCCAACTGCTATCCTTAGTACCTCTATGTTGAAGACCTTGTCTTGTTCTCCTCTCCTTACTAGTTCTAGGCTTTCCTCGGCTGCTAGGAGGGCTAGGAGGTCGCGTGCAGAGACTATTGCTTCTATGCGCTGCTCCTCGTCAACCACTGGTGCATGCCGGTGACGGTGCTGCACCATTAGGCGGAGGGCGTCTATTACTTTGTCTTCTAGGCCTAGACTGTGTACCGGGCGCGACATGATCTCGTGTACTGCGGCGTTTATCGAGCTCAGAGCCATTACTCCTGCTACGTGCTTCTCAGATATGACTCCTAGTACGCAGCCATCAGGATCTGTTACTACTACTGCACCTATATTCAGCCGGGCCATCGTGTCTACTACGTCCTCTACGCCGAACTCGCCTACAACAAACCTGGGTACATCCCTCCTCATAATCTCCTCTACCTTTGTGTTGTCGAGGCGGCTGGCTAGGTCGCCTTTCTCGTAGCCTTCTAGTATCTCGCCTAGCATACGCCTTATTGATAGTATGCCGCTTAGGCAGCCTCGCTTATCAACAACTATTGCATGCCTTACGCCGCGCTGATCGAGAGCGACCATTGCCTCTAGTAGGCTCTGGCCCTCCTCGAGAATAACCGGGGGCGGGTAATGGCCTATCAGTACCAGTCTGCGCGACAAGGTATTTCGCGCCTCCACGCCTAGAGACCCGGCAAGGTAGGGGCCTAAAATAACCCACTCCTCTCCCACGCGGCGCTATAGGGGGAGTAGCTGGTGGGCCTCTTCCCTGCTTAGCCCACTCTCTGGGCTCGTTAGCGCCTTTGCTAGCTCAGCTAAGACATGGTCCAGTACTTGCTGGTAGTCAACGGTTCCCTCCTCTATCTTGTCCATGGTTTCCTGTAGCTTCCTGGTAACCTCCTCTGATACTAGGCTCGGGAATCTCCGCATCAAGAAGTTGTAGACTCCTATACCCCTCTTCGTGGCCACCATCTTGCTAGCCCTCCCAGATGATACCACGTAGCCGCGCTTCATCAGCGTCTCTATTATCTTGGCGTAGGTGCTTGGCCTGCCAATACCCCTCTCCTTCATCAACCGCACTACATCCGCTTGCGAGAGTAACTGGACTGGGCTCCAGACGAGCGCTCTTAGTCCTACTGGCTCGTACTCCGTTTTTACCAGGGGTTTCTCGGGCCTCACCACCGGGTATATGTCTAGCCAAGCTTTCTCCACTATCTCGACAACCCTCTCCATCTCCTTGACTAGCTTCTTGGGCTCCTCGCCGGGGACGCGTGCCTCAATGAGTATCTCTGCTCTCTGCTTCCTCACTCGGGCTGGCTTCATCTGGCTAGCTATGAAGCGGCGAAATATGAGATCGTAGAGCCTATAGTGGCGATTAGTCAGGGGCCTGGCTAATTGGAGCGCGCCCTCCTCTACTAGGCGTCTCAGCGTTTCAGTATCGATTGGCCTAGTCGGCCTTATTGCCTCGTGGGCCCCCCCGGTGCCCCAGTGGCGTGGGTAGAAGAGCTTCTCTAGGGCCTCGTCGCCGTAGCGGTAGCGGAGGTACTCGCGGGCAACAGCTATGCCGGCGTCACTTATCCTCGTGCTATCGGTTCTATGATAAGTTATCAATCCTAGCTCGAAGAGATCCTGGGCGAGTCTCATCGCCTCCGGGGCTGGTATTCCGAGCCTTGATGCAGCCTCTGCTAGTAGCGCGTCAGTAGTGAAGGGTGGTAGCGGTTTGAGCTCTTCCTCGTATTCCTCTAGCTTGGCAACGGTTGCTCTTATCCCGCTCTGTTTCTTGAGAGCATCCTTGACCCCTAGAATCACCTTTTTCTTTGCCTTGCGTCTCTCCTCTAGCTCCTCGAGCCTCTCTAGCGCATTATAGTCTCTTAGCACCTGGTCTAGGAGCCTCTTTGACTCCTCTAGCTCTTTCCGTAACTTCTCGCTTATCTCGTCGCCTCGTATCTCTAGTACTAGCTCGCTCTCCTCGCCCGTCACGGGTCTTAGGCGTACACGGAACAATGGTATTCTTAGGTAAATGTTGCCGAGGGTGTGCTCAACTATCCATCCGAGTACAGGGGTTTGGACGCGGCCAGCGCTTAGGTTGTAGTTCGGTCTCTGGCACTCCTCCTTCATATGCGCCAGTCTCTCAAGCGCATTCATCATCGCCATGCTGTTCTTCAGCTTCCGTACAGCGTGGCGGTGCTTAGCCAGTATGCTCCACTCGCAGAACCGCGGCCAAAACCTGGTCCAGAGCACGGGTGAGAGCGTGAACCCTATCCAGCGATCCTCTACTCTCCGAACAATCTGCGCCTCTACGAGTCTCTCATAGAAGGGTCTCGCGTTGTGAATTGCCTCTAGTATCGCTTTCCGGGTTATCTCGTGGAACTCTACCCTCACAATGCTCTTGGCTGCTGGCCTGACAAGGCTTGCTAGATCCCAGCCTATCTTCTCTCCCTCAGTGTCCGGGTCAGTGCCTATCATTACGACGTCTACTTCGCTAGCTATGTCGCGGAGCGCCTCCACTATGTCCCAGCTGTTCTTTACGAGCGGTGAGCCGCAGACGGGGCAGCGTAGCTCGCCCTCTCCTGTTACCGGGTTATACCTCGTCGGGTCAACTACCCATTGGTGGCCGCAGGCTAGGCAGCGGGCTAAGG
>JALVKZ010000242.1 GCA_027033675.1 Pyrodictiaceae archaeon
CAACGTCTCCAAAGACCACGGCGTCAGCAACTACTACGAGCCCCTCCGCGACAACAACTACTAAGCCAGCTGCTGCATCAACAATAATTATTGGGACAACCGATAAGGTAACAGACCTAGACCCTGCTAATGCCTACGACTTCTTCACATGGGAGGTACTAACAAACATAATGGATACGCTTGTTAAGTACAAGCCTGGTACAGACCAGATAGTACCAGCTATCGCGGAGAAATGGGAGGTAAAGAACAACGGCACGGTCTGGATATTCCATCTCAGAAAAGATGTGAAGTTCTGCGATGGCACCCCGGTAACGGCTAAGGATGTTGTTAGGAGCATTAAGAGAGTCATGACTATAAAGGGTGACCCCTCGTGGCTAGTGACGAGCTTCGTCAAGGATGTTAAGGCACTAGACGACTATACAGTTGAATTCGATCTCAAGCATCCTACGGGCTTCTTCCTAGCACTCCTAGCGACACCGCCCTATGCTGTTGTGAGCCCTAAGTACCCATCGGACAAAATAGTGAGTGATGCCACATGGGGAGGAGCAGGGCCGTACTGCATCAAGGAGTTCAAGAGAGACGAGTACATAGTGTTAGAGGCTAATCCGTACTACTATGGAGAGAAGCCAAAGACACAGAGAATCATTATAAGGTTCTATAAGGACGCTACGACGCTTAGACTAGCTCTCGAGAACCACGAGATAGACATAGCGTGGAGAACCCTGAGACCAAACGACTACAAGGAGCTAATGAAGGAGGGCAAGTACAACGTAATACAGATACCAGGCACCTTTATAAGATACATAGTCGTGAACGTAAAGATGTCGCCAACCAACAACAAGCTCGTGAGACAAGCGATAGCAGCCGCTATTAACAGAGAGCAGTTAGCAAAGATAGTATTCATGGGCACGATGGAGCCCCTCTTCAGCCTCGTGCCCAAGGGTCTATGGAGCCACATAGACGTATTCAAGCAAAAGTATGGCGATGGCAACCTAGCGCTAGCCAAGAAGCTCCTACAACAGGCAGGGTTCAGCGAAAAGAACAAGGCAAAGCTAGTACTATGGTATACACCGACACACTATGGCGACACAGAAGCAGCTCTAGCTCAGTTGATTAAGCAGCAACTAGAGGCAACCGGGATGATAACTGTCGAGATAAAGAGCAGCGAGTGGGCAACCTACGTGGACCAGCTACGCAAGGGCCAGATGATGTTAGCCCTCCTAGGATGGTACCCAGACTACATAGACCCAGACGACTTCCTAACCCCGTTCCTCCACAGCGGAGCCAACAAGTGGACTGGTAGCGGGTACAGCAACCCAGAGGTAGACAAGCTACTAGACGAGGCAGTACAGCTAACTGATAGGAATCAGAGAGCAAAGCTCTACGAGAAGGTACAAGAGATACTCGCGGAGGATGTGCCGATAATACCATTGTTGCAGGGCAAGCTCTTCATAGTGACGCAGAAGAACGTACACGGCGTAGAAGTAGGCCCAACAATGCTACTACCATACTATACAATCTACAAGACAACGAGCTAAGACACGACCACAAGTCCCCTGTATCCGGCCTTATTGTGTTTTTTGCTTAGTCAATAGCCTCTCGTACTTCTTGAGGGCCTCTCTAACGCTCTCTATGACCTCTTCCTCGCTGGGCTCGTCGCCATCCTCGCTGCTAGTGCTCTCCACGTAGCGCCTATAGGAGTGAATATAAGTCTCCATATAGTAGTCCACGAAGCCCCTTAGTCTCTCTAGGTGAGCCTTTGCGTTCTCGTTGAGCATGCTGCACCGCTTGTACATTGTTTCGAGCTCCGCCACGGTGCTAGAGAACGTCATGGCCAATCCTCTTAGATCGTTTATGACGTCTCGTAGCCTGAGCCTACAATTGAGATAAGCGGCCTCGACACGAAAGTAGTACCATCGCTTGTCCCATACCTCTCTATGCGTAGAGGGGTCACCGTACATGGTCTCTAACTCGTGGTAGCGGTACCCTTTCTTCACGAGCTCGCGTAAAGCCTGATCTAGGCTGGTCTCGCTCTTCTCCGCGTAGCGGCGTAGTTGCTCGTACTCATCGCCTAGTATTGATTGGAGGAGGCTCTCTAGCCCTTTTTGGGACAATCGTTTCTTGTCGCGCCTACCGCCTAGGCTTATGAACAACAATGCCCCCATAGTACTTGTCGCACATATCTCCGCGAGGAAATACGGCTTGCCCTAGCCCCTGGGCGACTTGGGCCCCGGCGGAGGTGACGCCCAGCCGCTACACCAGGGGGTATCATTTTATGTCCCTGTATGCTCGTAGCCCGCACCCCTCGTATGGGGGTTTCTGGCGAGGCTTTGCGGCGACCACTCCTAGGCAATGTGAGGGCACTGGTGCTGTTTAGCCTGTTTAGGGGGTTTAGTGTCAGTGGCTACCAGGCGCTCTTCGCAGCATATATGAAGACCGTTGGCTATGACATGGCCAGTATAGGCGGGGTAGTGACGGCTTCCTCGCTTATGGGCGCGCTCATAGCCCCTGGCTTCGGCGCCGTGATAGACTGCGTCGGCGCAAGGATAATAACGACGCTTACTGGGCTCCTGCTAGTAGCCAGCCTTGGGCTCCTAGAGCTGCCTCCGGGCCTTCCGGTGCTAGTAGCGTCTTACACCTTGTTCATGCTCGGCTTCCTCTTAGGCCAGCCAGCGCGCTCCGCGCTAATGGCTCGCAGTGTTCCAAGAGGGTCACTGGGTTACTACGTGTCGCTTACCACTACCGCCTTTGCTGTCTCGAGGATAGCGGGCCCTTACCTCTCCGGCCTCATAGTGGTGAAGAGGGGCTATATGCTAGCCTTCGCTGTTCTCACCCTAGCAGCGCTTCTGGGTACAATAGTGTTTCATGTCCTATCTGTCGAGGCTGGTAAGAGGAGGTGCATCAGCCTAGGCAGGGACATCGTAGCTGCCTATAAGAGGTCTCTTCGGCCGCACCGTGCTCTAAGGAGGTTCTACTTGTTTCTCGTGATTGACCGTAATTCTTGGAGCCTATGGTTCCCGCTACTAAGCGCCCAGCTAAAGGCAGTAGGGTACCGCGAGGACATGATAGGCTTGTTCTATACTGCCTCCTCGGTAATGATGAGCGCTACGAGCATTATCTGGGGAAAACTAGCTGACAAGCTGGGCTCAAAGATACTAGCAGTATCGGAGCTACTAGGCCTATTAGCAGTAGTCTTTATAGCAGCTATGAAGCCGTGGTACTATCCTTTCCTCGGGCTAAGCTTTGCAGGCCTAAGCATAGCAGCATGGGTACCAGCATACAATCGTGCAGTAGCCCTGCTAGCAAGCAGGGAAAACATCGGAGAAGCCTACGCGAGTGCAAACGCGGTACGTAGCCTAGCCGGGGCTCCTACACCGATAATAGGGGGAGCCATATACGACTCCCTCGGAGCAAGAACCCTCTACACGGTCTCTGGGACGCTCCTTCTCCTAGCGGGTATATACGCGTACTACTTTGCGGAGAAGGTAGAGCAGGAAGCCAGGGAGTAGCACGGCCTGGTAGCGATGCATAAGCTCACAAGAATACACATAGCCTTAGTAGCTCTGGCCCCAGTCTACGCCCTGCTATGCCGCTATATTTACACATACATAGCAGCCACAGGCAATACAGTCTACGTGGTACTCGTATCGGTGCTCTCCTTTCTCTACCTAGTAGAAACCATAATAGCTGCTCTGAGCCTCGTAGTCACACTAGCCGCCAGGGCGCTCGCAGACCTAGTAATAGTAATAACTTATTCCCTCTACTCGCTATCCGTGCTAAAACAAGCAACTAGCCTAAGCCTGGCCGGGGCCTTCACAGCCCTAGTCTTCCTAGCCGGGTTCTCGTCATCCCTCTACGGCGTAATAGATGCTGGCAAAATGTTGTTCACAGCTACGCGTAGACGGAGACAACTACCACCCTTTATAAGAACATAGGCCTATAAAAACGATAGAGCGATAGCAAAAATACGTAGACTATCGATGAAAGAGTCAGCGACTGGCTCGTCAATAATCAGGTAAAAACAAGAGGATGAGATATGTAGCTTAGGCCTCTTTTAGCAGGCCCTTCTCCTTGGCCTTCTCAACAACTATCTTGGCTAGTTGTTCCTTCTCCATGTTCTCCGTGTTCTCGATGCCTAGTTTCTTCGCTAGGGCTTTTAGTGCATCCTCGTCTATCTCCTTAGTGGTCTGGGTCTCTTCTTTCTTGGGCTTTTCCTCAACTATGCCCTGAGATGCTCTGCGAAACTCGTAGATTGCTTGGCCAAGCCCCCTAGCTAGCTGTGGTAGCTTCGATGGCCCGAATATCAGCAATATTATTAGTAGGATGATTAGCCACTCGAAGCCGTTAAGGAACTCGAACTGGGCCTTATAGACAGGGTAGTGGAGTGGAAGCATTGGTTCTCATCTCGGCTTCCTAGGTGTTTCCTAGGATTTATTCTGTCCCCAAGTGGTTCAAGTATCTAGGAGGGCTCCGGCTTAATTACTTTTATGTAGAACTTTTACTACTTGTTTCCTTGCACTGTATCCATGGCTTCGAGTAATCTATGTGTATTACTATGTCGCATCCTCGCTGTCGTAGCTCTTCCGTGACTTCGTCTGCTAATACATCGGCTATGTCTGGTGTTATACCTTTCTGAGGCCTCACAGTCATGTCCCCGGAGCAATGTCTCTCATCGATCATTCTCAGCCTAATAGCGACGGGTATTAGGCCTCTCAGTCTCGCTTCTCGTTTTACCTCTTCGTATACTCGTGACGGAGGACTTATGTCAGCTATTGCTCTTACTAGGTGCCGGTGCGTCTCAACGGCCTCGTAGAATAGGTATAGGAGTATTATTGTTGCACCTACTAGGTCGAATAAGTAGCCCTTAGCGTAGCCTAGCCAAGCACTCGGAACGACTATACTTGCCTCTACTAGCTCGCTAGCAGTGAAGCCGGCATAAACCCTTATGCTCTCGTCAAGGTTTCTCGAGAAAGCTATAGCCGCGGCGTAGAATGCTGCACCTATGATTGCCGCATAGGCGCTTCCCTCTTCTACACGGTACCCATGTGAGCTATAGTAGAGTGTTGCAGCGGAGAATCCGGCTATGAACATGTATATAGAGAGAATCGCTGCTATGCCGCCGTATCGCAGCCTCATATGCCCAAAAGGGTGATCGGTGTCAGGCGGCTTCATCGACTCTGAGAGATAGTAGAGCGCCGTGAAGAGGGCTACGAGATTAGCAATACTAGTTAACGCGTCTACGAATAGGGCCCGGCTACCATATAGTAGTGAGCCAAGTATCTTTGAGAGAGCACCGAGTACGGCAAAAACCGTGACAAGTAGGAGTCTTCCGCGAAGAATGCATAGCAACTCATTATTCATGTTTCTTGCCGTGCCTCTCTAATGTCCTGGCCGCTTAGCCTCTCCGCGGCCCCTCTCTATTAATCCTGGTTCTCTATTTCCTCTTCGCGACGAGTATCGCCGCTATTATTACCACTATGGCTGCTATGATCGAGCCTACAATTATGCTGCTGATTTTCTTGCCGCTCTGTTTCATTGTAGTTGCTCCTATTGCTGTTGTTGTGGCTGTGCTTGTAGCCGTAGCCGCTGTACTAGTTTTTGTCGCTGTTACCTGCGTCGTCGTGGTTGTGCCTGTTGTACTAGTTTTTGTTTTTGGCTGTGTCGTGGTAGGCGATGAGCTAGTGATTTTGGCTGCCTTTGGCGTCGTGGTGGGGGGTGCCAGCTGCTTTATCTCAATTTTTAGCGCTGGCAACTCAGAGATTGTTGCTACTGTCTTGGATACCTTTACGTTGCTAGTTGCTGGCTCTATCTCGACTTGGTTTGGTATGAGGTCCTCTGCTCCGGGGAGCACTAATCCTAGCCTGGCTAGCTGGCTTCTTAGCTGGACTAGCTGAGCTGAGAGTAGAGTAAGCATTTTCTCGGCGTCTGTTGACGGGTTACCGCTGCTAGGTGTTATTCTCTGCCTGGGTCCCTCGTAGTAGACCTCTATCACTACCTTGTCACCGCTGTTATAGATGTGTATCTTGGCCTTGGACTTGGTAGGCGGCACTGCTACGACCGGTAGGTTTGTCTGCTTTGCCCCTGTCATGGAGCTTACTAGGAGTATCTGTAATAGCTGCTGGTTCCCCGTCGCCTGTGCGACTCTGCGTATCAGTGCTGTTACTAGCTCATCTACTAGAGGAACAGCTTCCTTGTAGACTTTCTCTGCTTTGGCTATGTCCCCCTCGGTCTCACTATCATAGTTTAGAGTAAATACTATCCTTGTCTTTGTTGTCTCGGCTTTGAGTACTAGCTTTGTCTTGGATTCTATACTTAGTCTCGTCTCGAGGAGCTTCTTGAGCTTAGCTGCATCCGTGGAGGGCATGCCAGCCGCTACGGCATCCTCTAGCATCTTATCGATATCTATTACACCGCTTACAACTATCTTGGTCTTGTTACCCTCCTCTAGCATGGCTCCAATGGACTTGATTTCTATGAAGTCAAGACCCTTTGCTACCAGCTCCTTATTTATCTCGTCGACACTAGGCACCTTACTAGTAGTGGCTCTGCTAGACTTGATGCCTTTTGCCTCGAGCTCTAAGTGGAACAACGCTTTAGAGGAGTTCGTAGCCCTTATAGAGGCGTCATCGATCTTAATCGTTACCTCGCTTGTCTCGTTCTTAAACATTATTGTGCCGCTTAGCGTTGCTATGACGTTGTTGTCTTTTTGGCTAGTCTTGGTCTCTATGTCCGCGAATAGCTTACCATTGCTCACGTTCAGGCTCGGGGACTTGATCGTACCGCTCAGCTCTGCTTTACTAGAGCTACTAGTGTTCTCGTAGCTGCTCTTATAGTCAAGGCTAATATCTATCTTTGAGTCCTTGAGGGAGCCTGGTGGTAGTGCTACAGAGGCCTTAAGAATGTATATCTGCTTAACAGAGCCGTCAGGGTAGACTCTGAGCTTTAGCTCCGACTTCTCTATATTGAAGCTTAGCCCGGTGACTTGCTGAGCAGCCACAGTCTGAACGATGAGCGGTAAGAGAAACAGTACTAGCACAGATAACCCTAAGACTCTACGCGCCATGATTCACCTAACCCACTCCTCTCTGGCATAGCTAGGAACAAACAACGCACTATTATACCTATATAACGTTCTTCGGCGCAGAGTGTGTCCTGCTTATTATCATTTGGGGAGTATCGCTAGGTCCTTAGAGCCCCGGGGTCCATATACTAGCCTAGAGGGTTGGGAAGCGTTGCCGCGCACACTTGCCAAAAGCTATGAGTGCGAGGAACCTCCCTGCCTCCACGTAGTGGTTGATTATCCTCGTAAACTCTTTGCTGTCTTCCTCGAGACAAGTGACGGCGAGATAGTCTACGTTCCTTTCGAGAGGCTAGAGAAGGCTCACCGGGAGGCCTCGGAGCTAGCTCGTCGCCACTTCCGGGAGGCAAGGGGCGAGGAGATTGATAGGCTTGCCCAGGAATTCCTAGAAGCAGAGCCAGTAGAGGATGAGGAGTCTTGAAGCCCCGTGGACCCGTCCTCGGTGTTGGCGCGCTCGTAGTACGCGGTAACGGGGAAAAACTAGAGGTTCTCCTAGTTAGGCGCCGCTACCCACCATTCCAGGGCATGTGGAGTATACCCGGGGGGCACGTTGAGCCCGGGGAGTCATTGCTAGAGGCTGCTAGGAGGGAGCTAAAGGAGGAGACAGGCATCGAGGCAGAGCCAAGGGGGATAATCCATGTACACGAGCTAATCGCTGAGGGACATAGTGGGCCTACCCACTACGTGCTGGTAGACGTGCTCATGGAGTACAGTGGCGGGGAGCCGCGGGCAGCGAGTGACGCAGCCGAGGCACGTTTTGTTCCCTATCAGGAGGTTCTCGGCCTGGAGCTCACGCCCAGTGCTAGGCAGTTCCTCGAGAACCTACCAGGCTTGTTAGAGAAAAACTGCTTACTGAAACCAATGAGGTACGAAGAAAGCTAGGGCTTTAGTACCAGTGCTAGCTCGTTACCCTCTATGCTCCACTTCCTAGCATTCTCCGGAGCGGTGTCGATGAGTCTTAGTTCTCGGACCCTTACCTCCCTCTTTATGAACTCGGTGTGCTTCTCGACAGCCTCTCTTAGCTCACCAGTAGCATAGACTAGTAGCTCTGCTGCCACATGGTCTACTGGGAGGTCTAGCTCCTTTCTTAGCACCTGTGCCCTCCTAACCACTTCTCTTGCTAGGCCCTCTAGCAGAGTCTCCCGGTCAAGCTCCATGTCAACGAATATCCTCATATCATCGGTATCCACGATTAGTGCCTTACTAGCCCACTTGGGCTCCTTGCTTAATACCTCTACGCTCTTTATATTAGCAAACCTGGCCAGCACGTGGCTAGCCTCATTAATTGTTCCTAC
>JALVKZ010000243.1 GCA_027033675.1 Pyrodictiaceae archaeon
CTATGAGCACGAGTATGCCGTCAGGGTTATAGGCCTTCACCTTTATGGATGCGTCTCCGTATGGACCAAGGCTATAGATACAAGTAGTCGTAGTTGCTGCCAGCGAGACGCTAGCTGCTAGGAGAGCCAACAGCCAAGACACTGCCATGATGCTAATCCACTCCCTACTCTTGGTAAGCAATAGCTACCACCTCGAGACTAGGGATAAGCTGTTATAGCACAGTAAGCGCTCCCTACAGTGCTCCACTTATCATTAAGGGCTCTCGGCTATGCTCTATTTAAGCATAGGGCTGCACGTACGCGGGCCGGGAGAAGTAATTATAGCTAAGACCTCGCTCTACGCCCTCGGAGGAGGGCCTAGTCTTGTTGATCGGGGTCATAAGTGATACACATGACGACTTAGAGGCTGTTAAGAGAGCGGCAAAGGTGTTCGCCGAGAAGAGAGTTAGTCTTGTGCTTCACCTCGGCGACATCGTTGCCCCCTTCACGCTTAGGGCGCTTCACGACAATGGCGTTAAGCGCCTCGTAGCTGTCTATGGAAATAATTGCGGGGAGCGCCTAGGTCTACGAGAGGTAGCTGGTAAGCTTGGCTATGAGATACACGAGTGGCCCCACCTAATAGAGCTAGGCGGGAAACGCTTCCTAATGATACACGGCATCGGTCCAGTAGAGAAGACGAAGATGCTTGTGGACTCGCTCGCTAAGAGCGGTGACTATGACGCAGTACTCTACGGCCATACCCATGTAATCGATAACCGTGTAGTAGGGAGCACACTTGTACTCAACCCCGGCGAGGCATGTGGCTGCCTAAACGGGAAGAGAACAGCGGCAATAATCAATACAGAGACGATGAAGGCCGAGATAATCGAGATCTAGGAGAGGCAACAAACACTTATCCGGTCAAGATGGCCTTGGGGTGTAAAAAGCCGCTAAGAATAATGATTCTGGTTGAGGGCTGGGAGCGCGTTATTAACAGTGTTTTTCATCCACGTGGCTGTATGAGGGCTCATCAGAGCCACCTAGATCTTGACCCGTTGCCGGGTACTTGGCTGTGGGGTGTTGCACTGCACCGTGGCTATAGGCTAGAGTGCAGGCCCAGGGATGATTGCATATCCTTGGAGGAGCCCTTGCTAGGCCTAGAGGCTAGGCTCTGCCCCATAGGAGGGCACCGTCTTCGCTGCAGAGGCGAGGTATACGTGATGGTTACCCGTAGTCGCCGCCTCTACGTGGGCCCTGTGGAGGTTGCGTGGGCCGAGGAACATTAATAGCAGCGCTTATGCCTTCTTCTCCTGAGCATTCATCCACGTCTCGATACACGAGGTACCCGCCCAAGGGTGTGAACGAGTTGACTTCAAGGCCTCTAAGCGAGATAGCTACTATACTTGAGGACCTGGTTAAGCTCCCAAGGCTTGGTGTAGTAGCTGTCCAGAACGATGGCCGCTTGCTCGCCTATGGCCTCTTAGGGGATGCTACCAATATTTACTCCCTTGACCCGTTTACAGGCGAGCTAAGGGAGCTCACAAAGCCGGGTGTCTACAGCTTCGCTGCTAGCCGCTATAATGCCCGCAGAGTCATTGTTGCACGCGACGTGTCCCGTGGCGCTGAAAAGATTGCTCTCTACGAGCTGGACCTGGCTAGGCCTGGTGAAGAGAAGCCCATAGAGGGCTTGGAGCCTGCTAGGCTCCTCGGAGCAGCAGACGATGGCGAGGCGGCTGCGTTTGCTCTGGCTTCTGAAAAGGAGATAGCCCTCTATGCTTATCGCAGCGGCGAGGCTTGGAGGGTTGCACAGCTCCCAAGAGTTGGCTGGGTCACTGATATACGTGGAGACCTGGTTGTAGGCACTGTTCTAGCAGCTACCGACCCGAACGCGATGGAGATATTCATTGCCCGGATCAGTAGCGGTGAGGTAAAGATATATACGCCCCGGCAGGGCGCTACGAGCCTAGACCCCGTAGCTACTAGCAAGGGGATACTGTTCCAGAGCAACTACGAGGACGGAGAATTCCGTCTATATCTCCTGGACCCCGGTAGCCTCGAGCTTCATCGCTACGAGCCGCCTAGCCGCGACCTAGAGGAATACAAGCCGATAGAGTATAGCTGGTACCACGAGGCGCCTAACGGCGAGGTATTAGTTATTGCCAAGAAGGAGGCGCGTTCAAGGATATTCCTCGACGGCGCAGAGGTCAAAGCACCCCTAGGCACGTTTACGACAGCCTTACTAGTAGCCGATACGATCTATGCTACTTATTCCTCGCTCTCCAAGCCCACGAGGATAATCGAGATAGACACGGTTCACGGCGGTATAAGGGAGCTATACGCCCCCAAGGAGCCAGAATGGATGAAGAGGAGGCTAGGCCGTGTAACCCATACCTACGTGGAGAGCGTGGATGAAGTCAAAGTACCGGTACTGGTCCTAGAGAACCCGGAGACCGGGACACCTGGGCCAACTGTTGTACTTGTCCACGGCGGCCCCTTTGCGGACTATAGTGATAGCTTCAACGTGTTCGCGGCAGCGCTCGCCGGCATAGGGCTCCACGTAGTAATGCCGAACTATCGGGGGAGCACGGGGTACGGCGAGGAGTACAGGAGAATGATAATAGGGGATCCATGCGGCAAGGAACTAGAAGACATAGTCTCTGCAGCCAGGTGGGCCCGGGACAAGGGAATAGCCACGGAGACAATAATCATGGGCTATAGCTACGGCGGCTACATGACCCTGTGCGCACTGTTTAGGAAGCCACGCGAATTCGAGTGCGGCGTAGCAGGAGCCTCTGTCGTGGACTGGGAGGAGATGTACGAGCTAAGCGATGCAGCCTTCAAGCAATTCATAGAGGTCATAACAGCTGGGAAGAGAGAGCTATGGAAGGAGAGAAGCCCAATAACCTACGCAGAGAACCTTGAGAAACCACTATGTATCATACAGCCACAAAACGATACGAGGACCCCACTCAAGCCCGTACTGAGGCTTATGCAGAAGCTACAAGAACTTGGCAAGACCTATGAGGCACACATAGAGCCGGACATGGGGCACGCGATATACACTGTCGAGGACGCGGAGAAAGTACTTCTACCAGCACTACTCTTCATAAATCGATGCCTATGCCGTAAGCAGAATCAGTAAAAATAAAGCAATTAGTATATACTTTTATTAAGGAAAAATAAATGGGGCCAATAAGTTACTTTTCTTCTACAGGGCCTATTGCTTCTTCGCCTACCCAGCGATTAATCTCCTCAACGTACTTGTCTACCATCTCCTGTATCTTCTTTATGTCCTCGTCCTTTAGGTGGCGGAACCTGCCCTGCATCTTGAGGTACTCTCTCACTGGTCTCCTTTTCCTCACTTTCACTGTTACCTTTGGCTTACCATTCTCTATTTCTAGGAGTACCCACATACCAGTCTGAACAGCTAGCTTTGCCACCTCTATGCTCTTTGACTCTGGTATTCTCCAGCCAGGAGTACAAGGCGCTAGTACATGTACTAGGCTTGGGCCGCGCGTGTTGTAGGCCTTGATGAACTTGTTTATCATGTCTATTGGGTATGCTGGGTTAGCTGTCGCTATGTAGGGTATGCGGTGAGCATATGCTATGCCTACTATGTCTTTCTTGGGCCTCCACTCTCCGCGGAACTTCTTGCCAACCGGTGTCGTAGTGGTCCATGCGCCGTAGGGCGTGGCACCGCTTCTCTGTATACCAGTGTTCATGTAGGCCTCGTTATCGTAGACAACATACATCACATCGTGACCTCTCTCGAGCATACCACTAAGACTCTGCAAACCGATATCGAAGGTGCCGCCGTCACCAGCAATAGCTACCACTTTTATGTAGCGGTTCTTGTCGAGCACACCCTTTCTTTGGAGAGCCTTGAGCGCTGCCTCTACGCCGCTAGCAGCTGCTCCGGCATTCTCGAATGCAAGGTGCAGCCATGGGTTGCGCCAAGCAGTCCTCGGGAATAGGGTGGAGATTACCTCCATGCAGCCAGTAGCGTTAACAACTATAGCGTCCTTGCCCACAACCTTCATTAAGTGCCTGAGTATCAAGGCTGCTCCACAGCCTTGGCAGGCTGCGTGGCCACCTACGAATCTCTCCTCTCGGGGAATCTCCCATAGGGACTTTATCGGCTTCGTGAGCGCCATGCCTACATCACCTCGAGCATAGATTCATACAGTACACGGGAAAGATAGAGGTTAGATTACGTGACCCTTCCTGCTCCTTACTCCATAGAATAGTGTCCTTGTCACGCTCTTCCCGCTCTTGGCTGCCTCGAGGAGCTTCTGGTACATCTCCACGACGTCCTTGACGAAGATGTCTCTGCCTCCGAGCCCGTGTATGAAGTTTATGAAGGGCTTCATTACTCCTCTCACGGCCAAGGTTGATAGCACCTCCATTGCTAGTGGCCCTTCTAGTGCTCCTCCAAAGCTAACAGCCCTGTCGAGTACTCCCAGCGCGTTAACGTTCTCGAGGACCTTTGCCAGCTCTTCTGCCGGGAATGGCCTAAACACTCTTATCTTGACCATTCCTGCCTTGACTCCTTGCTCGCGTAGCCTGTTGACAGCCGCTTTGACGAGGCTGCTGGTTGCTCCGAGCGTCACTATCGCTACCTCTGCGTCATCCATGTAGTAGGGCTCTATGAAGCCGTACTCTCTGCCATAGCGCTTGCCGAACTCCTTGCCAGCCTCCTCTATTACTCGGCGGGACTCCCTCATGGCTAGTGCTTGTTGCACCTTTATCTCCTGGTACCAGTTAGGCGCGCCAAGCACGCCGATAGTTACCGGGTGGTCTGGGTCGAGTACTGGTCGGTAGCCCCTCGGTCTCTTGGGCGCGAAGCTGAGTACCTCCTCCCTATCGAGCGGCTCTAGTGCCTCCGTGGTGTGGCTCAGTATGTAGCCATCAAGCGTAACCACTACTGGTAGGAGCACGTCAGGGTGCTCAGCTATACGGAAGGCTTGGACCAGGTTATCGTATACTTCTTGCACGTTCTCACTAAATATCATTATCCAGCCAGTATCCCTCATACCCATGGCGTCGGCGTAGTCGTTCCAGATATTGATTGGGGCGCTTAGAGCCCTAGTGGCGAGAGCCATTACTACTGGTTGGCGGAGGCCACTAGCTATGTAGAGTATCTCGTGCATCAACTCTAGGCCCTGACTACTAGTCGCAGTAAAGGACCTGGCTCCAGTAGCGGCTGCCGCCACGGCTGCGCTCATTGCGCTGTGCTCGCTCTCGACGTGTATTAGCTCGGCGTCTAGCTCACCGTCAGCTATCATCTGGGCAATGTTCTCCGCTATGGGGGCCTGAGGAGTAATCGGATAAACAGCCACAACATCCACATCAGCGTCTCGCACAGCGTAGGCAGCCGCATCCGAACCAGTAGCTGCTATCTTCTTCTTACGAGTAGGGAGCTGCTCCTCTCGGGGCTTTTCCTCAACTACTGCCACGGGGGGGCACACCTCCAAGGGAACTTGTTTTACTTCATCTCGGGGACCATCTCTATGGCCTTGACTGGGCACTCATTGGCGCAGATACCACAGCCCTTGCAGTGATCGTAATCAACCTTGAAGCTCACTTTGTACTTCTTCCCGGTACTCGTGGTATACTCCTCGTCAACCTCGAGTATCGCGCCATCTGGGCAGTATATCCAGCATAGGCGGCAGCGCACACACTTATCCTGGTTTATTACTGGACGGAAAGTCCTCCAAGCATGAGTAGTGACATCGAGAGTGCTACCAGGCCAGGGCACTATAGCTGCTATAGGCAGGTCCTCCATAGTCTCCGGGTACTTCTTGCCTAGGAAGCGCTCGGGGAAGCCTTTCTCCTGGTTAGTGCTCAAAGACAAACCACCTCTGTAGAGTTATATGCCTCCTCCATAGCCTTTACGTTTGCCTCCGCTATATGTGGTCTCTCTGCAAAAACCTTCCGGATATTCTCCTCTAGTGTCTCGAGCCTCACAACACTAGCTGCTCTCACGAGCGCGGCGAGCATCGAGGTATTGACTATGGGTGCTCTTAGGTGCTTCAGAGCAATATCGGTGGCATCTATCCTAGCAATGCATCTTGGCTTCTGCAGCCCGTGCTCCTCTAGGAGCTTAACTACCTGGTCAACCGTCTTCTTCGTATTTATGACGAGCATCCCGTTCGGCCTCAAGCCCTTCATGTATATCTCGGGCTCCAGCGACGGGTCAAAGACAACAACAATATCTGGCTCAAGAATAGGCTCCCTCTCAAGTATCGGCTTCTCATCTATGCGCGTAAAAGCGAGCACCGGGGCACCACGTCTCTCAGCACCATACTCTGGGAACGCCAATGCATACTTACCTTCATCAACCGCAGCAGAAGCCAAAACCTTAGCAGCCGTGACTGCTCCCTGACCACCACGTCCATGGAACCTTATCTCTACACGAGGCACATCCAACACCCATCAAGAGCCTAGTCCTAGCTACGCGGACGGGGCCCTTTGAGCCCCTTTTTCCTTATTCAGGGGCTGAGGGGAAAGAGAGCCCCATTACTTGGAGACTACCTTGGCTCCAAGTAGTTTTGGCCATGTTTAACCAAATAAAAATTGCCCTCGGCAAGGACAAGAAGTATACTCGGTGCTACTCTACCTTGCCTAGGCACGTCCACGTGGAGAAACCATTCCACGAGCTATTCGCCGAGGAGGTAAAGCAGCTAGACCAGATTTTCCGCAAACACGTCTCCGAGAAACAAGTAGACAAGATCCTTGGAGATGGCTGCGTCGCCGCCACCGGCTCCGGTGATAGCTTTGCAGCAGCCTTAGTACTCGCAAGCCTAGCGGGAGAGAATGGAGAAGCCCTTGACCCCTTAGAAGCCATTGTTACCACTAGACATCGCTCCCTCGCGGAGAGGGGCTGCACGCTCGCAGCAATAAGCATTGGGGGTAGGACAAAAAGTGTACTGGAGCTGGCCGAGCTCTATGCCTCTAGACGCGGGAGAGTAGTCTGCTACACCGCAAAGGACACTCCCCTGGCCAAGAGGGCCTGCAGCGAAGTAGTAGAGGTGACCTACCCCGGGACGGTGATGGGTGTCGGTGCTGCTAGGCAACTAGTACTCCTAGGCCTCATAGCCAAGAGTCTTGGTTATGAACCACGCATAGGCAGACTTAGCACACCCTGTGCATGGCTAAGGGCGGACGTGTTCACCGGGCTCGCCGAGTCACTAGGCACAGCTATCTATGCCGCGAACAAGCTTTACGAGATATATGCCAGGCCCGTTAGGTGGGAGTATCTCGAGCAACTAGTACACGCCCCAATCTATAGTGCTCGCAGTGTCGCAGTATTCTATACGGCAACCACCCCTAGGAAACGACTAGACGAGATAACCAGGACGCTCAGAGAAGCAGGAATTAAGGTCTACAAGGTACTGGCCACGGGAGCACCCTGGGATAACGCGGTGACACAGACAGCATACGTGCTAAGCTGCATAGCCAAGCAAGTAGCTAAGGACATGGTTGCTGAGCCAGCATACCGCAAGCACCCCGGGCTAGAGCCGCTAACAAGGCTAATCTATGGCTAGGACTCCTGGGAGGAGCATAGTAAGCCCTATTGGCAGCCCAGCACCCCAGAGGGTTCGATGGGAGAGCCCGAGCACTCTGAGTGATGAGGGGAGGCCTCCTTGGCCCCCCTATCAGAGCCCTCTCGGGGGCCGTGAAGAGCAGGCTAGGCCCTGACGAGGAGAGGCACGGGCCATGGTAGCTGTGTGAGGGTGCTATACGCGTTGGCTCTAAACCTGGGTAATAGGAGCAATGAGTACATCTACGGCGCATATATTACCGCTTTACGTCTCCTTGCTGGCTGTAGGCGCGGAGAGAGACTCGGGGACGCGCTAGAGGAGGCCGAGGAATACCTAGGCATCGTGCTGGGCGATAACCCGGGGCTGGGCGAGGCCCTGGAAGCTGCGAGGGAAGTCTATGCAATGGCTAGTAGAGAGGGCTGCGAGGAAGAGCTAATCGGGCTAGAGGAGGGAGGCTACGAGCACATAAGGAGCGCGCTCTACGCTATAGCCTCTAGGGAGCTGCTTGGGGCGCAAAGCTGGAGGACTAGGCAGGCAATACTAGTCCTTAGGACGATAAGCGATGAGCCAGAGCGCTGGGAGAAGCTCACGCCACGCGGCACGGTGATAACGAGCCTAGAGGAGCTACACGCTACTGCCTCGCGGCAAGCAGCTCCCGCGGGGCTCAGGGAGAGCTACTACACTATAGCACCGTGGCGCAGGATAGAGATAGAGTACAACATGGAGAACGCCATAAACGCGCTCATCCGTAGCGGAGTAATGGTGGAGGCAAGGAGGCTAGGAGCCTATATAGTCCCGGCACCGTACCTCGAGAAAGAGTTCATCAAGCTACTC
>JALVKZ010000244.1 GCA_027033675.1 Pyrodictiaceae archaeon
GAAGTGCCTCTACGTGCTTAAGAAGTGCTAGCAGCTTTGATGCTGCTATGTCTAGGTCCAAGCCACTCTTCTCAGCGAAATAGAGCGTCTCGACTAGAACTGCCCCAGTGGATTCTATACGGTATTTGCAGTCTCGGAGCACACCTATGAGCCATTGTAGAAACTTGTCTCCTCTAAGCAGCCTACTTAGGGGCACAGTATCAATGAGCATTCTTGGCCTCGTCAATTGGTTCCCCTACTACATCACCAGTAGCAACGTCTACTCTGAAGCGATAAGTTCTAACCCTCATTCTACCATCCACCCCCATCTCGGGTAAGCGAGTAATTACCTCATAGTATTCTTGGCCATTACTTTTCTTCCTCTCTACACTGACGACGAAAAGCAGCTTAGAGGCAACCTCGCTTAGGTATCCCTGTGCGGCAAGGAATTCGCGTAGACGCTTAACAGCTTCTAGGGAGCTAGGTACTCTTATGGTCTGACTAGTAGTGCTCACGTCTAGGTACCTCCTAGACTATTCATACCAAGGTACAACCTATAGCAGTTTACGTGTTTCCAAGGAGACCTAGGAATTTGCAAGCGCTTAGCTTGGCTCTGCACCCATCTCTATTAATGAGGCTTGCAAGGGTCTCTGCTCTTTCTAGTCTTCCCAGCGCCTTGTCCGCTACGAGCTGTATCTCGGGGCACGGAATCCTCACAGCTATGTTGCCCGTTAATTTCATTTCCAGAGTGCATGGAAGGAGATTCTCATAGCTTATAGGGATCCATTTACCCTGGTATCTAAGATAGATGCTGGCCAGGATATCAACAGTGACGCTGGCTAGCGATAATCTTCCGTAGAGCCCTCTTATTCTACTGCTTTCCCTATACCCCATGGGCACTACTGTACTGATACCCGGCTCGGCACTGGTCAGCGTACCTACTTTCTCAGCATCCCTCGCGCTTATCAATACATCTATGTCCCTCAGCCTAGCCACTGGGACCCCTAGGAGATAGTCTGCTAAGCTACCAACAACTATGTACCCGATGCGATGCTTGTCTAGCAGTTCATGAAGCCTTTGCAAGACAGCCATAAGCTTATCCATGTACATGGTTAAGGAGCCCCTTTAACGATTCTCGTGAAGCCTTGTAGGCTCAACAGTTATCCCATAGTTGGTGCAATAGTTAGGGGCTTACGGGGTTATCTATAGTGGCTAGTTATGTTTGCTCCACTATTCTTTACTGCAATCAAGGTACTTGATGAGTATTGCTGCTGGCTGGCCCCCGAATGGCTTATAGTTTTCTATTATCTCGTAGAGCCGGAAGCCCCTACTCTTATAGAACCTCAGTGTCCATAGGTAGGGCTCGTAATCCATGCCCCCATACGTCTTGACTGTGAGGACTGGTTTCCTCCTCTGGCACGCGTACTCGGCGGCTGCGTTGACGAGGAGCGTGCCCAGGCCCTTGCCCTGGAAGTCTTTCTCTACAGCTAGCCACGCTATCTCTAGGCAACACTCCCTCTCCTCGAGTAGCACAAAGCCGCGGACGACACCATTGATCCTAGCCACGAAGCCGGGTAGGCGCCTCGCAGCACTCTCTACCTCTCTAACAGCGCCTGGGGTGAACCACTCTGGGAGACCACGAACTATCTCAACAATTTTCTCGACATCATAGCTGCTTAGCTTGTCAATGCGCGCATTGTATTGCCGCTTCACCCTAGCACCTCAAGTAATAGGTATATAGGTAACCACCTTAGCCTGAACCCGTCTCTGTTAAAAGGTGTGAAGCCCGTGAGGTAACCAATCTTGTCTCGGTGATGTTTTGACGTAAGGGGTATAGGGGCTGAGAAGACTAGCGTATAGAGTCTAGGTTATTTTGTGGGCTCTATGCATCCTAGGAGGTACTTTATTAGGAAGTCTAGTACTGGCCACGTGTTCTCGCTTACCTCGAGATGCACTCCAGTGAGCGCAACTCTGCCCTCGCCGTACCTTGTTAGTATTATTGCTGGGTTACCGGAGTCGCCATAGACTGCTACTACTGTTACTGTATTATTGTCTAGGGGCTTGAACTCAGGGCCGCCGTAATAGAGTGCCTTATACGTCGCATTGAGCCCGCTCTCTATACCTATGCTCGTCATGTTTATCGCTATGTATGCTTGTGTTGGCCAAGGATAGTTAGGCTTTGGCCCTATGGCGAGTACATCGGCTATACCTAGTGAATAATGATATATGTTTGCCTCCCATACTATGGCCTTAGCTGCAAGGTAGGCGCCTGCACAGACTCCTAGATAGCCTCCACCGTGTCTCACGAATTCCCGTATCACTGCTTCCCCGTTAGACCCAAGCTGTTTATAGTAATCATAAGCCCATCCTCCGGGAATTATTAGTACATTATAGCCATATAGTCTCTGCTCCTTGATAGTAGAGGCGTTTACTACGACGAAGTTTATGTGCCTTGAGCTGAGGTAGAGCTTTATCGCCTCTAGCCCCGAATTCCATACCCCCGGGCCGTTATATACTGCTATCCTTGCTTCGGAGAGGCTGCATTCCTTGCTTGTCTGTGTTGTTATCTGAGCACTATGGGTTGTCGTTGCCGTGTTGCTCACATTAACGGTTTCTGTCGCTGTCCTTCCTACACCGCGATTCTTAGCCGTTATCATTATGGCTGTAAATATTATAATTGTTGATACTATTAGGGCGAGCAATATTTTTGTTCGCGTGGCTCTACCCCTCCTGGATAGCAAGGAGACAATGGGTTATTTTAAGGATTCCTTTATTGTCCAGTTTGAAAATAAATAAAGCTGGGTGGTCATTTGGGTGGTTCAAGAATAGTGTTGGACAAGATTGATCTAGAGATACTTAGGATACTGCAAGAGGATTGCCGGACATCGATTAGCACTATTGCGTCTAGGCTCAATATACCAAAGTCAACTGTTCATTATCGCATTAAGCGCCTCGAAGAAGCCGGAGTCATTGAGGGATGCTACGCCAAGGTTAACCCAGAAACGCTGCACAAGGACTATCTCACTATAACCCTTGTACGAGCAAAGTACGGCCCTGGCTACCACAAGAGGGTTGGCGAGAAGCTAGCAAGGATACCCGGTGTCTGGGCAGTTTACTTCATACTTGGCGAGATAGACTTCGTTGTACTGGCTAGGCACAAGAACCTTGACGGAGTTAGGCGAATGATAGAAGCATTTCTCTCAATAGAGGAGATTGAGCGCACATCCACGCACGTAATAGTTGATGTTATCAAGGAAGATCCGCGGGTTGAGATAGATGAGGAGGTGCTTGGGGCTGAAAGAGCCGAGTAGAGATTTCTCTTCACTGCGTGCCTCGGAGGCGCGGGTTGAAGTACTCTTCTAGGCTTATCCCGAATAGTAGGAAGCCGAGACCAGTTAGTGTTATCATGAGTCCTGGAGGTATTATCCACCACCACATGCCTCGGACGAATGCACCTCTTATCTGGGCATAGTAGAGCAGTAATCCCCAGCTAGGGCGCGTCGGGTCTCCTAGTCCTAGGAAGCTGAGCCCTGCCTCTGTTAATATGCTATCGACTATTGTGAGCACGTATACTGGTAGCACTAGCGGTATGAGCCCGGGAAGAACATGCCTACGCATAATGTGTAGGCTGCTTGCACCAAAGCCCCTAGCTGCTTCTATGTAGAGACTATTCTTTAGAGAGAGTACGTAGGAGCGCACCATTCTTGCTATTGTTGGCCAGCCCAGGATTGTTATCGATATTATTATGTTCCATATGCTTGGCCCTAAATAAGCTACGAGAACAATTACGAAGACTATGTATGGTATTACCAGCACTATATCGGTTAGCCTCATCAGTACCTCGTCTACCCAGCCTCCGGCAAAGCCAGCGACAAGGCCTATTAGCACACCTACTATTGTAACGCCCAGCGCGCCGAGGAAGCCGACTAACAGGCTAGTACGTGACCCGTAGATTAACTGGCTAAGAATATCGTGCCCGACATCATCTGTTCCTAGGGGATGCTCCCTGCTAGGAGGCTCATAGGGTGCACCTGTTATTGCGAATGGGTTGTAAGGTGCTAGTATTGGAGCCGCGATAGCGATGACGATTAGCGTGACTATTATGGCTAGGCCCGCTAGTGCTTTCTTATTATAGCGGAGCACGATGCCGAACTCTCTTAGCCCTAGTTTCTCGGCAAGCCTTGTAGCTATGCCTCTCTGCGTGCTATGTGGCTTTGTCATTGTAGTCTCACCCTTGGGTCGAGGTACGCATATATCAAGTCTACGATGAAGTTGGCTAGGAGGACGCTAACAGCTATGATGAAGAAGGCTCCCTGTATGAGGGGGTAATCGCGGCGCATAACAGCCTCGTATATTAGGCGCCCTACGCCTGGCCAATCGAATACGGTCTCTGTGAACACTGCGCCTCCAACGACGTATCCTAGTAGTATTGCTGTATAGGTTGAGAGAGGAAGCGAGACCGGGCGAAGCGCGTGCTTGAAGAGAACCGTGCGAGGAGGTAGCCCCTTAGCCATGCTTGCGCGCACATAGGCCTCAGTGAGGGCATCAGCTACCAGTGACCGTGTAAGTAGAAGCGGAGGCCCTATCAGGAACAATATTATGACAGTCATAGGTAAAACAGAGTGCCTCAAAAGGTCCCTAAGCATGCCCCAAAAGGAAGCATAGTGCTCACCGGGGGTTAGTGCACCGCTAAGAGGGAACCATCCTAGCTTCACACCGAATATGTATAGGAAGAGCATTCCTAGCCAAAAGATGGGCATACTACGCGTGGTAAACGCAAGACCAACTAGTGTTAAATCGAACTTAGAGTTCCTCTTCCAGGCGGCATAGGCGCCTAGTATTATCCCTATTATTGTTGCTACGGTATAGGATATGCCGAGGAGGAACACTGTATAGGGCATCCTCTCCATAATAACGTCCATGACTGAGCGAGGATAGTACTTATATGAAAGCCCAAAGTTTCCTCTAAGCACGTTCTTTATATAAAGAACATATTGTTCCCAGAGGGGCTTATCTAGTCCGAATTCCTTGATCAGCCTCATTCTCTCCTTAGTAGACATACTTGGTCCGCGTGCGAGATAATCGGCCGGCGTACCCGGCATCATGTGGGGAAGAATAAAATTTATTGTTATTATTATAAAAAATGTTATAGTTAGGAACACTATTCTCTTAGCAATGAATCTCCCAATACCGTCTGCCATAAAGGCTGTCCCCCTAGCGTCTGCGCAGCGCTATATACACCGCAGCAGCAATCACTATAACAGCGACAATAACGGTGGCATAAACCCACCCAGGAACTACGCTTTTCTCCTTTACAATCGTAGTGACGCTTGTCTTTGTCTGCGTTTGCACAGTCTTTACAGTAGAGACTACTGGTGAAGGAGTAGCAGTAACCTTCGTAGTCACACTAGTCTTTGTCACAGTCTCCTTCTCCACCAGGGTCTTAGTAGTGGTTGACACGACGGGGTGTACACTGAGCCATGTAAGCTTGTTATAGATGCCTAGGATCCCCATGGGCATTGGTATCCATCCAGTAAAAGTATCTATCCTATAAGCCTCAATGACATAGTCAACCCATATGGGTATTATCGGTAGCTGCTCAGCAAGTATCTCCTGCATCTTCCATATAATCATCCTTCTCTTCGTCAAGTTGAACTCAGACAACTGCTCCTTGTACAGCTTATCAAACGTCTTATTACTCCACTCACCCATGCTCCACCAAGGCTTAGCAGTGCTCAGGAACATGCTTAGGAACTGCGACGGATCCGGCGCTACAGTGAACCCCCATATAGCCATCTCGTAGTTACGGTTGTGCAGTCTCTGGCTCTCCTCGCCCCAGTCAACAGCTACTATCTTTACATCAATACCTACGTCTTGTAGATACTTCTTCAATAGATCAGCCATTCTTACATAGGGTGGCCAAGTTGAGAGAGTCAGCAACTCTATTTTTAGGGGCTTACCATTAGGTAGGTCGCGTATACCGTCGCCGTTTCTGTCAATGAATCCAAGCTTGTCAAGAATCTCCTTAGCTTTCTGCGGGTTATACTTATACTTGGGGACATTGGGGTTGTGCCATAGCTTGTAGGCTGGTGGAATAACGGAGTAAAGCGGCTCTCCGTATCCTAGGAGTACCCTGTTGACTAGGTCTTGTTTGTTAATAGCATAGGCTATAGCATGGCGGAACGCTGTTATATTAAACGGGTACTTCTTTGTATTTAGAACTACGTAGTCAAAGTATATGTCAGGAGATATCACTACCTTTATCTTCGGGTCCTTTTCCGCCTCCTTTACGTACTCTGGCGAAAGCACCATTATGTCTAGCTCGCCCTTCTTGAGCTCGAGGAACGCCGTATCTGGTGTAAGGCCTATCTTAGCAATAATGCAATCAACCTTGGGTTTTCCACGCCAATAATGAGGATTCGCGACGAACTTTATGTACTCACCAGGCTTGTACTCCTCTAGTATGAACGGCCCGTTGCCCACGGGCTTAGTGTTCGGGTACTTTGTTGGGTTCGTTATCTTCTCCCATATGTGCTTAGGCAGTATGGGGAGTCTTGGAAACACATACCAAGGTAAGTTGGCTACTGGTATAGAGGTCTTAATCTCGACTGTATAGTCGTCGAGTTTCTTAACGCTCTCAATGTACTGGACCTCGTCTTGCCAGAGCCAAATCTCCTTATGCTGCTTAATATAATTAATAGTGAATACAACATCATCGGCTGTAAAGGGTACACCATCCTGCCAAGTAGCGTTCCTCACGAGGTGTAGAATCCAGGTCTTGTGGTCAGGCTTTATCTCCCAGCTCTTAGCCAGCCATGGCATAGGAGTTAGGTTCGTACTGTATATTGCGAGCTTATCATATATCAGGTTAAATATGAACCAATCAACAAGTGAGTTACCGACCAGGGGGTTAAGAGACGATATTTCCTCCGCGACAGCTAGTCTAACGCACTTTGGCTGGCTAGAGGCCTTGGCTATTGATGCTGCCGGGCCTAGTAGCGGCGATAATGGCGCTACGAGGAATAGTAATATTAGAATACTTACAAGAAGTTTATAAGGTGCTTTGGACATACCATTATCACCGTATGTAATGTCTCTAGGATAGCTGGATAAAAATTTAACTGAACATATCTGAATATATTCCAAAGAGGAGACTCCTCGTGGAGCTAATAATCAGAGGCACAATATTCACGGGTAGAGCAAAGAGCCCGCTCCAAGAAGCTATACTCATAAGGGATAACACCATAGTACTCGTTGGCTCCTTCTCGGAGGCAAAGAGAAGGGCCACTAACGCCAAAGTACTGGATTTCGGACAAAAACTAGTAACCCCGGGGCTCATAGACGCACATTGCCATATGTCTCTCGCAGGCCTATACATGGAGATAGGAATTGATGCATCCCATGTAGGCAGCATAGGGGAGCTCTTAGACCTAATACGCTCGAAGCTGAGCAGTAGCAGAGAGTGGATATACGTATACGGGCTCTCGGAGTCCAAGCTACGAGAGAAACGCTTACCAACCAGATGGGACCTAGACGAGGTTGCCCCCTCAAAGCCCGTTGTGGTTGAGCATGCTAGTGGTCACCTAGTAATAGCCAACACCGAGGCTCTTCGACGAGCAGGCATAACCAGGCATACTCGTAGCCCTCCAGGCGGGCTCATAGACCGGGATGAGGGGGGAGAACCCACCGGAATACTCTATGATGCCGCCATGGGCCTTGTACTAGAGAAAATGCCTCCGCCACACCATCATGACTGGGTTAAGGGGCTTGCAAAGGCACAGCGTATCTGGGTTCAGAGAGGCTTTACTGCTGTAGAGGATAATGGTACTTTCCAGGCCTTTAAGAGCATTCTTGATGCCTATAAGGAGCTAGAGAGTAGTGGCGAGCTAGTTATTCGTGCACGTGTTGCATATGCTATAAGCTCCGTTAAAGAACTAAGTGAAGCAATTGAGAGCGTTACACTCTATCGAGGCATGGATACTGAATGGGTTCGTACAAACCTTGTCAAGTTCTTCTATGATGGCTCGGGGCTTGCGCGAACCGCTCTCCTATACGATGATTGGTGCAAGGATAGTAGGCCCGAGAGGGGCAATAAGGGTTTAAGAATGATGGAGCCCGAGGACGCCTACAAGATCATTACGACCAGCCTAGGCAATAACATAAGAGTTGCTGTGCACGCAATAGGCGATAGAGCTGTTGACGAGATCCTCGGTGTTGCCAATAAGGCTAGTGAGGCCCATTTTAAGGATTGTACCTTGAGCATAGTCCACGCTATACTTATAACAAGAGAAGCAGTGAGCAAGATGCGCTCATTAGGAATATGTGTTAAGACACAGACAGGGTTCATTTATACTCATGGCGATACCTATGCCTCTAACCTGTGTACCACTAGGGCTAGGAAGGCTTTCCCGCTAAGAACACTTATCAACAATGGCGTGGTCGTTGCGAATAGTACCGATGCACCCTTCGTGGGCTCACCTAACCCTGTAGAGGGTCTGTACGGCGCTGTTTATAGGAAAACTAGGACCGGGAGAGTGGACTTTGGCAGAGAAGAGGCTGTAAGCTTCCGAGAGGCACTTGAGACCTACACATACATGGCTGCCAAGGCTATCGGCTGGGATGACACCATAGGCGAGATAGCTGCTGGCAAGAGAGCGGACATAGTTGTCTGGAACATATCTAGCCTAGAGCCCTCGGAGCAAGAACTCCTAGATATGAAGCCCCTCCTAGTAATGGTGAATGGTCATATAGTGCATAGAGAGACATCAATGCTATTGGAAGCTGGCTAGGAATAGCTAGAGGAGTTACTGTTTTTAGTCTGTATTCATTATGCTTAATATTGGTAGTTTTCCAATAGAGAGGTAGATAGATTTGGACAAGTTCTCTAAGCTCCGGCAAGAATATGTTTCTACTGGTGTTCCCCTTGAGCACCCCATAACAATAGTCCGGGGTAAGAACGAGTATCTCTATGATAGCGAGGGTAGAGCCTATCTAGACTTTACTAGCGGTATAGGAGTTACCAATCTAGGCCACGTAAATGATGAGCTGGTTTCAGCTGCTATAGAACAGCTAAAGAAGCTGTGGCATATATGTATACACATAACTAATTATCCAACATATTTGCTCCTCGCCAAGGAACTAGCAGAATCCATACCCATAAGTGGCTCCAAGATGGCTGCCTTCTTCAATAGCGGTGCAGAGGCGACAGAGAACGCAGCCAAAATAGCTAGGCAGGCATCGGGTAAACCATACATAGTATCATTCATAGGGGGCTTTCACGGTAGAACATTACTAGCATTAACTATGACGGGGAAGTACAAGCCCTACAAAATAGGATTCGAGCCATTAGTGCCGAGTGTGGTTCACGCACCTTATCCTTATTGTTACCGTTTACCTGTTAAGGACGGGGAGGATTGCACAAGCATAGTACTAAGCATCCTTGAGCAAATAATCAATGTTAGCCTCTCACCAGACGTTGTGTCAGCAATCATCGTTGAACCTATCCAGGGCGAGGGAGGCTTCATAGTCCCTCCGAAACAATTCCTAAGAGAGCTAGAGAGACTAGCAAGAAGGAACAACATCTACCTAGTAGTAGACGAGGTTCAGACAGGGTATTGCAGGACAGGGAGATTCATGGCGTTCGAGCACTACGGCATAGACCCAGATATGGTTACACTGGGTAAAGCCATCGCCAACGGGCTTCCACTAAGCGCTGTGGTTGGGCGAAAAGAGATCCTAGGAAGAATAGAACCAGGAAGCATCGGGGGAACCTATGGCGGGAATCCAGTAGCTGCCGCAGTAGCGCTAAAAGTAATAGAGATAATTAAGAGAGAAAACCTATGCAAGAGAGCAGAAGAACTAGGAAAAATAATGGAGGAGAAACTAGACGAGATGTACAACAAGTACAGCTTCATAGGAGAGCACCGCGGCCTCGGAGTAATGAGGGCCCTCGAGCTAGTAAAGAGCCGCGAGACCAAGGAGCCAGCCAAGAAACTCACAAAGAAAATAATAGAGGAAGCCAGGCGCAACGGACTGCTACTAATCAAGGCAGGCTACTACTCAAATGTAATAAGGCTACATCCTCCGCTCACTATATCCGAAGAGAATCTCATAAAGGGACTAGAAATACTAGACAAGGCAATGAAGGCATCATCTTAGCCCAAAACACATAGCTGGTCTCGATTAACGCATTTTCTCTATTAGGTTTTTGGTTTCCTCTTCTACAGGTACGTTATGCGACCCTAGCCTAGATACCTTGAGTGCTGCTACCAGCGAGGCGTACTGTAGTGCTTCGAGAATGCTGGCCCCCCGTGCTATTTTTAGTAGGGTTGCTGCTGCGAATGCGTCTCCGGCGCCAGTAGTGTCTACTACACGTGGCGCCGGGTATGGTTCTACGTGTTTTTGTCCCTCTATCCCATAGTAGAGCGCTCCCTTCTCACCCATCTTGACCACTACGTGTCTAGGGCCGTACCTCGTTATCACCTTGGCTGCTTCTAGCGGCTCTTTCCCCGTCATCGCCTTTGCCTCTATTTGGTTAAGGAATACTATGTCTACGTAGTGGAGCAATGGGCTTAGCTTTTCTAGGCCCAGCCGGGCTAGCCTCCTACCAGGATCCCACGATACTATAGCATTGCTCTGTTTCGCTAGCTGTGCCGCCCTTATTGAGGTATCCAGTCTAAGGCTCGCTATGTGTACGGTCTTAGCATCGCTTACTAGGTCCGCGTCTACCTCGCCTGGTTCCAGGTCGTCAGCTACACCTTTATGGCCATAGATGGCTATGTCCCCGCTCCTTGTGATAACTACTATGCTGAAACCCGTCTCACCCTGGGCGCTTATTCTTAGCCCACGTAGGTCTACCTTGTTTCTCCAGAGCTCCTCGTAGACTATGCGGCCGAATTGGTCAAAGCCTATCTTTGCTACTATGCCGCTTCTCCCACCGAGCCTGGTTGTGTCGATTGCAACGTTGACTGCTGAGCCCCCTGCTCCTCTACTCTCCTCCCTTATGGCTGCTTCCTCGTCGGGGCCAGGGAGTTCGTCAACTATGATCCTTATATCGACAAGAGCGTGTCCAACAGCTACTACGTCTAGTTGTTTATTCATTTGAGTCCCTCCGCTGCCTCCTCGGGGCTCATCTCGCCCGTTAGTACTGCTTTGCACGCCTTCGCCATTGTCTCGATGTCTCTGGCCTGGAAGATGTTCCTCCCAACAACGGCTCCCAGCGCACCTGCATCTCTTACGGCTTTTAGGTCTCGGAGGAACTCTAGGGGCTTGTCTCTCTTCGGGCCACCACTCATCATTACCGGCACTCCGGCGGCTGCTTCAACGACTTTGGCGAAGGACTCCTTACTACCAGTATAGTATGTCTTTATCAAGTCTGCTCCGACCTGTACAGCAGCCCTCACCCCGTAGAGTACGATGTCGGGAGCATAGCGGTTACTGATTGTGGGGCCACGTGGATAAGCTAACTGGAGTACTGGCAAGCCATAGGTCTCGGCAGTTTCACGTATAGCAACCCAGCGCTCGAGCATCGTATCCTCCGTGGGACTTCCCCAGTAAACTGTAGCTGCAACAGCATCCGCACCAAGCCGCACAGCGTCCTCCACAGTGCCTATGACGCTCTGCAATAATCTCTCATTAGGTGGACGAAGATTGGTCTTACTAGTTATCTTGACTATGAGAGATGTCCTGCCAGCCCAGATATCGGCGAAGAGGTGAGCATCGCCAGGGGTCAGCATGACAGCATCGACACCAGCACTAATCACTTTCTCAAGTATAGTTCTTGGATTAAGCCTATCCTCAGGGAAATCACTCGGGCCATGCTCGAACCAGTGATCAAAAGCAAATATTAACGTACCCCTAGGATCTATAATTCTCTCAAGGCGTACTTTCTTTCCGATAGAGGAATAGGACATCATGTAGCGCCTACCTAGCTTAGAAGTGTTAGGCTTACTATGCACCTATATCATTTACTACAATACTCAATTACTATGGTGGGCCATGACCGGGGCTTAGCGCGCTGCTAACTACCAACTACACCCAACATATATTATTATAGTGCTAAATCCAATGAGGAAGAACCCAACAACAACTGGCACCGTCAATATCGCCGCCACCGGGTCCTTGCGAGCCATCAGCTTATACGTCGCCGCCAGTGCCACCCCTATGCTCCCAATTGCATAATATATTACGAGTGCTTCCCACTTAGGGCCCCAGCTATCGGGCCTCCAATGCGACGTGAAATGCGTAGGTACTCTACCGGGGATGAAGGGATAGATAATTATTCCTAGCAGGATATAGGCTATCGCGGCTGCAATGAGTATTCGCGCAACTGTATCCGAGATACTGGTTCTAAAGACTTGCCTATCCTGTTTTTCCGCAGCTGCTCGCGCCCGGGGCATTATACTCTTGAGCCTGGAAGGTGCGTCGCCGCCTACGTAGATAACGCTACCGTCTACCAGTCTTAGCTCAACAAGGTTATTGAGTCTCTCTGAGAATATATAAGCCCGTCCAACATCTTTGACCTCATAGTACCCAGAATAGAATACACCGGGTACGGCTGTTCCTCCAAGCCTAATCACAGGACGTACTCTATCAACAATCCTTGCCTCAGCAATGTTTTCTAAAGGCACATCTATACTGCCACAAATTCCTAAACCTATCCGCATAACATTCTTCTCGACACTAACCCTTATGGAGCAAAGCTTGTCAAGAAACGCTAGGAAGACAAAGAGCCCTATGACCAACGCTATGCCTAGGAGCATAAATAACGCTGCAAGATGGCATGGTGGGGCAAAGCCACTGTATCCTAAGAAAATAGTTACAACTACTGCTATCAGTATTGTTAAGGCCCTGCCTACAAGCCTAGCATACGAACCCAATACTCACAGCCCTACTGCTAAAATATCGTAGATAAGTGTGATAAGTGTATATAATAGCCAGCAAGACCACAAGCTATGAGCCCGATGCTAGGTAGCAGGCAGAGAGCCTAGGCGGCGCGTATGGTCATCGTCTATACGGTTGGGCATTCGAATAGGAGCCTTGAGGAGCTACTTAGGCTTCTTAAGCGTAGAGGAATAGAGCTTGTCATAGATGTCCGCCGATTCCCGGGTAGCCGTAAGTTTCCATGGTTTAATAGAGAAAATCTAGCGCACGAGCTAAGCCGTATTAGGGTAGGGTATCTATGGCTCGGTGATAAGCTTGGTGGGTTCCGCCGCCTCGGTGTCGATGTCGAGGACACTGGTGGCGCGACCTGTTTTACTTCACCAGGTTTCCGTGCATACGCGTTATACGTGACAACTAATCCCTATGCGTGGGAGGCTGTGCTCCGCGTAGAGGGGCTAGCCAGGAGTAAGAGGACTGCCTTGTTGTGTCGTGAGAGGCTTCCTTGGCATTGTCATCGCAAGATATTGTCTGATATTCTCGTGCTTCACGGGTTCACGGTCTACCATATAATTGATGAGAATAGAGTTATTAAGCATAAGCCTGCTAGATGTGCTAAGCTCCTACCGGATGGCCGCGTTATCTATACTTAGCCGACTGACATCGATGCATGTAGCCTACTTATTTTCTCTAGGCTCTTGGCTGGCTTCTCGGGACTATCATGTATGGCTCTTAGGTAGAGCTCTCGTAGCCTCGTAGTGATGCCTTGGCTTAGTCGTGGGAGCCTCAGTGAATCAATGTATTCTCTTAGCTTTGCCTTGTCCTTAGCTATGATTATTACTGTGTCTATGGGAGCGCTGTCTAGCACGAATCTTATAGCTATTTGCCCTGGGGTTCCAGGCAGCATTGCTATTATTTTCTTCATCTCGTTGTAGAGCTGGAAGGCCCAGCTATACCACCCACTTCTCCTCAATACGCGGTGGTCCCATAGCCTCTTCTCCTCGCCAGGCCTTATGCTCTCGTCTAGTACCCCTCCTGCATGAGGTACCCTGGCTATCGTCCCTACTTTCTTCTCGGCAGCGAGCTGGGCTATTGTGAAGCCAGGCTCTTGTTCAAGCATGTTGTACACGAAATATAGTGCCTCCGTCTCCTCGTGGCTTAGGGCTTCTATTGCATGCTCAAGCACATCTGTCTCTGGGCCAAGCGCTACACCGATAGCCTTGGCATAGCCCTCGTCGTGTATCCTCTCCAGGGTTCTCCAGAGAGTCTTGCTTCTCAGTACCTCCAATGGAGGATTATGCACCTGGACAAGATCTATTGGCTTCTTGCAGAGCCTCTCACTGCTCCCCTCCACAGCGCGTAACAGATACTCGGGATCGTATCGCCGCGGAGGAGGAGTTTCCCCGGTATAGAAGTCATACCCTATCTTGGTCGCGACGATTATTCTCTTGACACCTTTCTCGCCGAAAGCCTTACATAATAGTTCTTCTCCGTAGCCATTGCCGTACACATCCGCTGTATCATAGAAGTTTACTCCGAGGCTCTCGGCGTAGCGGAGCAGCTCTATAGCCTCCTCTTCGCCCACATCGCCATAGAGGCCGGTGAGACTGTATACTCCAAACCCTATCCTTGACACACGCAGACCCGTACGTCCCAGGACCCTATGCTCCACGCGCTAGCTCACCCTCGGCTCAACGACATAGAAGCTGGGACCAAGGCGCTAAGAAGAAGCAAAGAAACACTATCTAATGGCGAGAAAAGAAAGGCGGGGTGTGGGCTTGTTCTAGTCCTCTACTTCTACGAGGTATCTCTTGAATAGCTCCTCGAAGTACCTTCTATTTATAATGGGTCTTCCCTGTACCTCTATGCGCTGTTTAGCCGGCGGCGCTTTGCGGTAACTCGGTACTCGTTTCTCGATTCTCTCTTCCAGCGTTGTTCTTGTCTCGTCCTTGTAGAGTATCCCGACTGGGACTCGTTCACCCCACTCCATTGCCTTGATCATCGCCTTAGAGAGCTTCTCTACCCGTTCATCCTCTTTTCTCACGACAGGGTCCCAGCCAGGCTCCCTGTCTAAGTAGTATATGCGTTCGCGATACCACTGTGCTGTGTAGACATCGTTATAGGTCACGCATGGCTGCAGGATATCTATGACTGCTGCTCCAGGATGCTTCACCGCCTCCATTATTATTTTCTTCAAGTGCTCAACATCCATGGAGAATGCTCTCGCGACGAAGGTATAGCCCGATGCTAGTGCTAGCATGAGCGGGTTCACTGGGTCCTGTAGATTAGGCTTTGGTAAGGCCTTTGTCTTGACTCCGTAGGGTAGTGTTGGCGAGGCTTGCCCCTTAGTGAGGCCATAGACTTGGTTATCGTGTATCATTACTGCTATGTCTAGGTTCCTTCTACCAAGTGCGACGAAGTGCCCGGCGCCTATGCCTAGTAGGTCTCCGTCGCCACCACTAACTATCACCGTGAGATCCGGGTTAGCCAGCTTTATTCCTGTTGCGAACGGTATTGCTCTCCCATGGAGTGTGTGGACACCATAGGCGTTGATGAAGTGCGGTGTCTTGCCGCTACATCCTATACCGGAGACTATTACTACTTGGTGGGGCTCCAGTCCTAGCTCTGCAAGTGCTTTCCGTAAAGCAGTTACTATGCCGAAGTTACCGCATCCCGGGCACCAGTCTATCCATTCTCCGGAGTCGAAGACCTCGGGTCTAGATGCCATACTCGAGCACCTCTACCTCCTTCTCTCCACCAAGGACACGTGGAACCGCATGAACGAGTTCATCTACGTAAATGGGTCGGCCAGTCCACTTCAAAACACGTTTCCGCACAATATGACCAATGTTCATTGCCACTATTCTCGCTAGCTGCCCAGTATAGTTATTCTCAACATCTATGACGCGGCCAACGCCATACTCCTCTATTATCTTTGACACGTAGCGTGCCGGGAACGGCTCCATCATCCTTACATGGAGATATGCGCCGTCGAGCCCTTGCTCGTCTTGGAGCACCTTGAGAGCCTCTATCGCTGCGCCCTTGACGCTACCCCAGCCTATTAGCAGGAAGTCGCCTCCATCACCATAGAGTGTTGCTCGCTCCTCCTCGGGTATCTCTCGTGCAGCTATCTCTAGCTTCTTCATTCTCTTCTCGTACATAAGTCTGCGGTTAACCTTGTCCTCAGATATATAGCCTACCTCGTTATGCTCATCGCCAGTATACCAGACAACAGTGCCCGGCGTGCCAAGGAAGACACGGGGTGATACCGGGTGCTCTAGGCTGAACCGCTTATAGTCCTTGTCGGGGTTCTCAACCAGTGCTCCGCGGTCTATCTCGAGGCTCTCTGGCGTAGGGGGTTCCATCGTGACAATGCTGTTGGCGATAAACTTGTCAAGGACATGTATTACTGGTGTCTGATGCCTCTCAGCAAGATTAAACGCTAGAACAGCGTCCCGAAACGCTTCCTCATGATCACCACTCGCTATCATGATCCTTGGGAACTCGCCATGGCTAGCGAAGAGGGCATCAAGCAGGTCTGCTTGTTGCCCGCGAGTAGGCAGGCCCGTAGAAGGGCCACCGCGCTGGTAAAGCGTTATTACTACAGGTACCTCATTTATCCCCGCCCAGCCAAGAGCCTCAACCATTAGGTCAAAACCGGGCCCGCTCGTAGCGGTAGCTGCCCGCGCACCAGCGAGAGCAGCGCCTATCGCGGCTGTTATTGCTGCTATCTCGTCCTCTGTCTGGAGGACGACAACGCCGCCAAGTTGTCCCTGGCTTGTCTCGAGATTCTCGATGTTTTCTAGCATGAAGCTCTCGTCCTGCGCCGGTGTTATCGGGTAATAGGACTGGAACCTCATACCCGCGACTACTTTTCCCATTGCTACCGCGTCGTTGCCGCTTAGTACTATGAGTCTGCGTGGCTTACGCTTAGGCCTCCTAACTGGTACCATGTTCTTGTACTGCTCTAGCTCCTTGGCAACTATGCCTGCGAGAGCCATGTTATCCTCGACTATGCGGGGACGGTTAGCGAATCTTCTCTCAAAGCCCCTCCGAAGCTTGTCGGGGCCAAGGCCGGTCATGAGAGCTATCGCTGCTATGAGGATGGTGTTGGCGTAGCGCCGGGCAGCAAACACCTTTATGCCACGGCTCTCAGCGAACTCTGAGAGCACCTTATTAAAGCTTAGAGGAACAGGCCTAGCCCCCTTGACTTCCTTGATGTAGCGTATCGCCTCGCCCAGGCTATCGCCGTAGCCGCTTCCCGCCAAGGTCTCCCTAATGTATTTCTTGGTCTCCTCTTCGATGGCTGGTAATCCACTGAGCTTACGGCTTTCCAGGTCAGCGTTGTATAGGAAGAGGGTATCCTTGCCAGCATCATCCAGATGCATGAACACTGACTCGGCATCGATAGCTGCTATTACATGGTAACTAGCCCTAGGTGCCGCCGGCTGCGTCCCGCTGTTTACCCTCACCCCTATGTAGGAGTGGCGGCCCTTGATATTGGAATAGTATTCGCGGAACGAGTAAACACGATACCCTTGAGCGGCGTAAGCCGTTGTGAGCACTTGAGCGGCTGTTTCTAAGCCAGTGCCCTGCGCACCGCCTATAAGAAATCTTATCTCATCTAATTCCTGCATCCCTATCTCCTCTTGTTGGAAGCTTCCAATCCATGTTTTCAGGTGTTAAATAACTCACCTTATATCTTTAACTGACGTTTACATCAAGCTATGACAGGTATGGAGAATGCCGCACAATTACAAGGAACATTAAAACAAGGATTAAGGGGTTAGAAGAAGAGCGGTCTATTAGAAAAAAGGTTACTGAAATGTTACCTTTCTGTTCTTTAGGCTGCGGTTTAGCAGATCTGCATGCTCTAGCGTTACTTGATACTCTGCTAGCTTCTCTAGCTTGGTCTCGCCGTTCTCTATCTTTACTTTGTTCACGTATACCTTGCCCTCGTCGAAACCCACTGTATAGACGTATAGGTCTTTGCTGCCTAGGTACTTCTTTACCTCCTCGTCCTTTAGTGCCTCCGCTACGCCGCCAGCAGCGAATATTCTTACATGGAACACTATTGCCCCCGGAATGTTCTCTTTAGCTGCTGCTTTGAGGAACTTGACGAAGCTCTCTTTTACCTTCTCTATTGGGTCCTCGCCGCCGAACTGTAGTAGTACTACCTGTGCTCCGAACTCCTTTACGCGCTTAGCCACTTCTTCCTCATTCTTGCCCAGCTCTACCATGAAGTGGTATGTCACGCCGCCACTGTGGTCTAGGAATGCTGCCTCTGTTGCTGTTGCTATGCTGCTACATATTATGTTCTTGGGAGCTACTACTGCTAGTTTGTTTACTCCTAGGTCTGCTAGTGCTTTGCCCACTAGTCTACCCGTTAGGGCTCTTAGGTAGATTTCTTCTTCGAACGTAGTTAATGCCACAGTTTTTCACCGTATCCGATACGGTTTCGGAGAACTACTTATTTTTAACGCTAGTTAATATAAACACGTGCTATAAACGAGGCCAGAAAGCCTCATTGAGCCGAGTAAAGTTAAGCACAAACAACTAGAGTAATGAGATAGAGCAACCAAAAATATGGCTCAGAAAATAAAAATAGCTAAAATATATTAGTTAATAGAAATAGGATAATATATAGATATATGTAATTAAATATTATATTATACAAAAAAGTTATTAGTATTGTTCTTCTGCTTCAACTACTTGCTCTGCCTTAGCCTTGCTAGGCCATAACAATATGTAGAAGACAAGGTATGCTGCAGCTATCAGTAGGAACGCTAGGAATCCTACTGTTAGTGCTACTACTGGTCCCTCTACGGCTATCTGGTTTACTGGGCTGGTTTGTGGGAAGAACTTAGCTATACCCATTGCTTGGAGAATGTGATGAGTTGTTGGTGTATTGTCTAAGAGTACTACCGAGTTCACCGTATTTACGACTGTTGGCAGCGCTTGTGCTGGTATATGTATTCCGTAGCTCGCTAGCTTACTTAAGGGAACCTGCTTTGACAATATATCCGGCCATACAGCGACAAAGAACGGGTATTGGCTAAACGCGTTGAGGTACTCGCCAGCAGCTATAGTTATTATAGCGACTACGCCCGCGTAGAGTAGTATCTTTCCATGTGTCTTTGTTAGCCTTCCTTTGAGGAGAGCTGGTACTGCATAGGCCACTGCCACTACCTGGAATAGGTAGAATAGTATCTTTAGCACAAATAGCCACGATACATTATAATAGGCTTTACCCTCGCCAACGCTCCATCCAAGTGACGCGAAGACATTGTTAAACTTGTATGGTACGTTCTCTAGGCTGAAGGCGTACCAGAGACCTAGTATGAGCATTAGCCCTAGGCCTATTGCTGCTGGCTTAGCAAACATTTTTGCAGTCTTGAGTGCAGCTGCTCTCTCTTCCTCGCTCTCGGCAATGAAGTACTTGTATGCATACGTGCCCATTACTACTAAGAATGTTGTTGTGAAAGCTGCTACTATGCTCTTAATGTAGAGCGGCCAGTAAGTCGGGTTCTTTGTCAATGCTGCTGTAACATCGAGGTAGAACTTGTGATGAACCAAGTCATAGCCGAGACCAGCAGGTATGTTTAGGAATGCGAATACTGCTCTAAAGCCTAGTGGGATTAGTAGTGCTGATGTACCTAGCAGGAAGCCTATGAAGTAGTGTGTTTTCCTGCTCCAGCGATCCCAGCCGTACCAGTAGGCGCTTATGCTGAAGAAGTGCAGTACTATCATCATTATTGCTAGGCCGAATGGTATCATAGTGATGTCCCCGGCAAAGCCTAGGAAGTGTGGATAGTAGCTTAGCAGAAAGACCGTAAATGCTGTGCCAAAGACGCCTGCAACACCATATGTTGCAGCATAGAACCGCATAAGTGCTCTAGCCACGCCCTCAAGTTCCTTCTCTCCTCTATCAGCTCTCCACTTGAGATAAGGCACTATCCAGGCTAGCCCTATGCCTAGATTAACCATCGTTATGTGCAGCCCGAATGTCAGTGCGAGGAATGCCGGCGCTAACCCAACCATGTTTTCCTCACCGCCTCCCCTATACCATTATGCTTTATGTTTTATTATATTTAATTATTATATCAAAATCATTAATATGTAAAAATAAAACCTTATCCAGTCCTGGGCTTACCTTGCACCCAGAGTATTCGGTAAACAGCGTATATGAGCCCGAATGCTATCGATAACAGGAATATTGCTATCAGTGCTAGTTGCCACGCTGGTGCAGGATTAGCTGTCCTGGCAACATCAACGGTCATTACACCGTATATAGTCCATGGCTTTCTCCCGATCTCTCTAACGGCCCATCCTAGTGTGCTTATTAGCTGAGCAGTAAACGCTGCTACTGGTGCCAGCACTAGCCAGAACCTTGAAGGCACTGTTCCTCCCCTTATCCTCACTAGGTTTAGCGTCTTGTCGATGAGGCTCCACTTATCTCGGATCACTACGAGTGCTACTATGAGCCCATAAAGACCTAGAAGCACGGCTAGACCTATCTTCGTATAGTAGACGTAGTGTAGGAATATTGGTGGCCTACAATCTTGTACAGGCGGGGACCCGGTTAGACTGCATTTACAATAGTTTACTGGTATCTTATCATAGCTTGGTAGCTTCGCGTTCATGGAGCCATAAGCTATTAGTGGCATGATCTTATCTGTGTGTAATAGCTTCGAGAGGCTTAGTATATGTTCTGAAGTCCCCTCTATTGCTGCGAATTTCTCTGGGTTCCAGTAGGCTACTGCGCGCCCCATCTCGTGGCCAGCTATGAAGCCTTGATACGCTATAACTAAGGCCGCGAATATTGCTGCGAACTTGAATGCTTTCTCTATGTAGCGGCGGTACTCTGGGTCAGCGTTCTCTGGCATGCGGAGTAGGCGTAGCGCGTAGCCCGCTAAGACTGTGAATCCTGAGACCGTTAGCGCTGAGCCTATGGTGTGCATGAGTGTTGCCGGATATACTGGGCTCTTGAAGGTTATGCTCATGAAGCCTATGTGCTTAACGGTTGTTATGAGTATGTAGTCCAAGACGTTCTTGACAGGTATGCTCAGTAGCATCTCTACCGGAGTCTTTGCCCCAGCAAGACTAGCCGTGGGTACACCTAGCTTAGCTGCGATTGCTTGTACCTGCTCCAATGTTAGATGCTGAACTGTTGTCTTGTTAACGAAATGGATTAGCACGCTGTTCTGAAGCTTAACGCCGCTCCATGCCTCCCTGACAAGCTCCTGGACAACACTAGATGGTATCGCTACTTTCACAGAGTCACTGGCTACGCCCAGTATATCGACATGTGCTGCTGTCTTTAGCGCAGTTACATTGAGTAACGGCACTAGGTCCTTAGGCATGTATACTTGTATCTTTGGATATCCTTGGCTATAGAGATATACACCACTAGGCTTATAGGCCGGCATCACCCCGGTTGGCGCCACCATATAGCTATTAACGCTGAGAATCATTGAGGCACTATACCATGCTCCTAGGAAGCCGAGGAACGCTATTGCAGCTAGGGCCTTCGGCGATAGCTTATTCCAGCCATACCAGAGCATGTAGAGGAATACTACCTCCATTAGGAACGCGAATATCTCGGCATATAGCGGGAAGTAGATATAGCGGCCAGCAGCCTCGGTCAAGTGCGGCCATAGCAGCACTAGGCCAAACTCAACGGTGGTACCAGTAGCGGCCCCAACAGCGAATACTATTATGAAGCCCTTGGTTAATGTCCTAGCAAATCTCATCCATGCCTTGTCCTTGCTACGCAGGTATAGTAGCAGGGCTATGAACGCCATAAATGGCAGGCCTAGCACGTACTGCAGTATTGCCCAGTGTATCTCTATGCCTATGAAGGATAGCAGTCTATCTCCAGCAGCGGGGTAAGAGGACCAGTGAGCAACAGCACTCATCTCTGTGTCGCCCTCTTACCTTAGTTCCCTCTACTTCTAGAACGAAACCGCACCAGTTTTTAAACGATAATTATCTCCGTCTCGATTACAAACTTTAACATAGTTCAAGGTACGGTTCAAACTAATGTAATACGCAATTAAGGAAAAGAGCAGAGAGCAAGTAAAGGATGACTCCAAGGCAAGCTCCATAGCACGCCCTATCATTTAAATGTTCTTATTGCTTCTTTTCTAGAGCTTTGGTCATAGCTTCTGCTAGCTCTCTCATCTTTGTTTCTGGATCTTGGGCCTTCATTACTGCCGAGGCTACGAGGACACCTATTGTGCCGAGCCTTATAGCGGCTGCAGCATCCTCTCCGCTACTAATCCCCGCGCCAGTTAGTACAGGTATATCGGGATTAACTATTCTTACTAGCTTAAGGGTGTCTGTCACAACCTCAGGCTTTGCTTTCGAGACGGGTATACCCGTGCCTATGAGTTCTGGAGGCTCTATGGCGAGCATTGTGGGCGTTAGGGCTGCCACAGCAGCCGCGACCGTTGGCGTATCAGCGCATACGAGTGTCTCGAGCCCCACCTGAGTTGCTCTCTTAATAGCGTGATCGATGTCACTGAGAACTAGCCTGTGCTCGCTATGATTGAGCAGCGTTCCCTTGGCTCCAGCTTCCTTCACTGCTTCTGCTGGGAGAAATCCAGTATGCGCGCCGGGCTCCACGGGGTCAATGTGCTGTGCATAGACAATAGCCTTGTCTACGACCTCGCTTATCCTAGAAATCTCTGTAGAGGGGACTGCTAGGACTACCTTAACAGAGCCATTATACTCCTCTGCCACCTTCTCTGCTGCAAGAGCTATAGCTAGCCCCTTATCACCGAAGGCTGTGGGATAAGCCTTATAGTTAACAACTAGTACTGCCTGCCATTTTTTCTTGTTGTGCACCTTGGCCTCAGATACGACACGGGCATGTAGCCCCGATAATAATACGGTGCCCACGCCAGCTCCCCACAAAAAGGGGCAAATACGCTTATACAAGAATCTTAGGGCGATGAGTTCCCCAGGGTCTTTAACTAAGAGGGGCTCGGTGAGGAGATTCCTCATCACATAGAGGGGGCAGTTCGCCAGCTCTTCCTCATAGCCTCGTAGGAGTAAGGACAGGCTCTCCTAAAGAGTTCTAAGAGGTTTGGGAAATAAAGTAAATAGCACAAGGTAAAAATCAAAAGTATAGTGATACGGGTTTGGCTTTAGTCGTGCATTTCCTCGGATCCGCTTAGCATCTCGCTATGCTTTATCTTTGGCTTTATGTACTTCTCGTAGTCCTTTGCCTCCTTGAACCTGTCCTTGAGCCTCTCTAGTACCTGTGGTAGTGTCGTGTATTCCATTTCCTCGGGGCCTAGCCTGTGCGGCATGAATGGGCCGTGGCGCCTCATGTAGTCAGCTATTAGCTGAGCGGTTCTTCTAGCCTCGTCGAACGCTGGGTCATCAAATAGGTCTGTTGGCCCTATGAGGCGGCCTTTGGTTATGTTGAACCCGAGGCCAACTATCCTGGGTGGCCCATCGAAGCGCGTGCACTTAGCGTCCTTGAGGCCTACTGGCATTAGTGGGCCCCAGTGGCTTCCTCTCATCCACCCTGCTACGAGGTGTGGGAAGCTGAATGGCTCTAATATTTCTCCTAGTGCTGGGAAGCCGCTCTGTGCGCGCACTATTGCTACAGGGTCGTCCTTGCCAACGTAGCGGCCTGCTATGAGATTTAGCCTCTCAAC
>JALVKZ010000245.1 GCA_027033675.1 Pyrodictiaceae archaeon
AGGACACCAGTAATGTGGAGCCGGGGCCGGGATTTGAACCCGGGATCAACGGGTCTCTACGCGATGGGCGATGCATTGAGGCACTGCAGCCCGCCGCCTTCGACCGCTCGGCCACCCCGGCCTCCATCCGTGACTACTTGTTCTCTTACTTGGTAGCTTATTAACGCAACGCCCAGGAAACGTATTCCCGGGGATGATTGGCTCAGGCGGAGCTGAGATCACTAGAGGATGAGTTTAGCCTTGGCTGACCCTGTTAGCGACGTTATTGTTGTAGGTGCTGGTCCTGCTGGTTTATCCGTGGCTACGCGTCTCCGGAGAAAGAGTGTACTCGTGCTCAATGCATCCAAGTCTCCTGGATGGCCCCCTCATTGCACTGGGCTAGTTAGCCCTGAGACCGCGCAGAAACTCGGCGAAGAGGCCGTGACTGAGACATTTAATGAAGCTGTTTTCCTTGACGATTCTCTGAAAGAGACTTGCAGGATTTACGGTAAGCCGCTTGCTGTTCGTGTTTCACGCCCTCTTCTTGAAAAAAGCCTTGGTCATAGACTAGAGGAGATAGGGCACTCACTGCGCAATAACTCACTCGTCGACGATATAAGGGAGACTTGTGTCCATGTCATGGGCAAGGGGTGGTTATGTGCGAGGGACTCAGTGCTTATCGCTACCGGGTATTCTCGGTTCTCTAGGCTATTCGGAGCAAAGTACTGCGATACGTTAAGTGGACTTGAGGTACGTGTTCGGCTTAGTAAGCGCATAAGCGATGACAGATTCGTAACAGTGCATGGTAACAGGTATGCACCGGAATTCTTTACCTGGATTGTACCGCTTCATGGAGGGCGGGAAGCACTAGTTGGGCTAGCAGCACGCTCTGATATAGCTAGTAGGCTTGTCGCCTTCATACATGCTGCTGAGAGAAAGGGGTTGCTCAACATAGACAAGATGGTTTCTCATCGAGGAGGTCGTGTCCTGCGTGGACCACCAGCAAAACACGTGCATCGGGGAAGCATATACGGCTTAGGCGATGTTCTCTGCGCATCAAAGCCCTTTACGGGTGGAGGCTTATACGCTATAGCTACTATGGCGCCAGTGCTCGCAGAGGCTATAGAGAGCAGGGACAAGGCCAGGCTAGAGGGTGAGTGGGAAGCCCTGAGAAGCGAGCTTCTTCTTCAGAGATATCTTACAAGGCTTGCTATCATCTATAGGCCTTTCTGGAAAATGGGCTTAGTAGTAACATGTAGCGTCCAGGATAGGTGCACCATAAGCTATGATAGGCATAGTTCGTTACTCGAATGCCTAACGAGGAGGCGCTAGGGAATTGGCGAAGAAGAGGCTCTTAAGAGAGATAGCTGCTGAGGTCCTTGGTCCAGAGAAAGCACGCCAAATATGGTCTAGAATAGATATCATCGGTGATATAGCCATCATAAAGAAGCCCTTCGGGATAAGCATCGAAGAGTTGAAGCCATTAGCCGAGGCACTGCTTAAGAGAATACCCTATATCAAAAGCGTGTGGGCTGCCTCGGGCCCCGTCGAAGGAGAGTACAGGGTTCGGACGTACACCTACCTAGCTGGCGAGAAGAGGAGTATAACCCTCTACAGGGAGCATGGCTGCGTATTCAAGGTTGATATAACACGCGTGTATATCTCGCCAAGGCTCTCAAGCGAGCATCGTAGAATAGCCGAGCAGGTAAGGCCGGGAGAAACTGTTGTCAACATGTACGCTGGTGTCGGCCTATTCTCAATAATCATGGCTAAGATCTCGAAACCTAAGCGAGTCTACAGTATAGACATTAATCCTTATGCATATGAACTCATGGTTGAGAATATTAAGCTTAACAAGGTAGAGGACATAGTTATCCCGGTCCTTGGAGATGCCGGGGAAATAGTTGGCACGAGAATCAAGGACGAGGCTGACCGGGTACTGATGCCTCTTCCAGAGCTAGCCCTGGCTCACCTACCTAATGCTGTCAAAGCTCTTCGGGGAGAACAAGGTATTATACACATTTATTTGCACATATTCGCGGAGAAAGGAGCTGATCCACGCGATAAAGCAAAGAAGCTTCTAGAGCAGCGCTTACAGGAAATAGGGGTTACTCGATACGAGTTCTTGTTAGCAAGGATAGTTAGGACCGTGGGGCCTCGTAAGAGCCAAGTAGTCATTGATGTGCATATAGGCTAGTCCATCAATGACGCTATCTTGGTCGCAACGAACTCCAGTATAGCTCTTACATCATCAGCATTGTCCTTTGTAACCCCTGTAACGAGTACAGCTTGGGTCTTGCCATCGCTCTCCTCGATGCTATACTCCAGACCCTCGTAGCTGTCTGCTAGGTTCTGGAGGCTAGTGCGCACATACTTTATGTAAGGATGGGCGCTGGGCACGGGCTTCAGAAACACTAGTCTGAACGTGTCCCGTGTCATACTCAGTCTTGCGACAACCTTGCCGCTTCTCGACCTAAACTCTTTGCCAGATACGCTAGGGCCTCTCGCTGCTACTCCTCTTTCACAATCTGACACTAAGTCTAGAAGCTGTTGATAGAACTGAAGCTCTTGTTCGAGCTGCTCTATCTTAGTCTCTAAGAACTCTCTAAGCTTCTCACACCTATCCTCCGACATCTAATTCTCCCCGATAAAGGGGTAGTTAGGGCAAAGGATTAAGAAGACCTAGTTCTCTATGGAGAGATAGAATCAGAAAGGGGTAATTATTTACCGTTCCCTTCATAGCTCTGCATAGACCAGGGAAGGGAGGTAGCATAATTGCTGAGTAGAAGGCTGGCGGCATTTGTACTTATATCCACGATTATGCTTGTCTCTCTAGTACCCTTACAGGCAAGTACATACACCTATACTGCTCACATAGGACTGCTAGCTGTGA
>JALVKZ010000246.1 GCA_027033675.1 Pyrodictiaceae archaeon
TCCAGAGAAGGAGACAGAAGATAATAGAGGAGGCGCCAAGCCCCTTTGTCGAGAGAATAGAGAGGACTAGAAGGCTCCGCGAAGAACTAACCAAGTACGCTGTTGCTCTAGGGGAAGCCGTTGACTACGCCAGCGCAGGCACAGTAGAGTTTGTCGTAGACCAACAAGGAAAGCCCTACCTCATAGAAGTTAATACCCGCCTACAAGTTGAGCACGGCGTCACCGAGGAGGTTACTGGTATAGATATAGTGAAGCAGCAACTACTAATTGCCGCGGGATACCCCCTACCCATTAATCAGCCCGACATAAAGCTTCATGGATGGGCTATAGAGGCTCGCATATACGCAGAAGACCCCCTTAATGGATTTAGAGCAGCAGAGGGCATAATTCATAGATACATAGAGCCCCGAGGGCCCGGCATAAGGGTTGACTCAGCAGCCGAGGAAGGTATGCCCATAAACCCCAAATACGACACACTTGTAGCAAAAGTTATCGCTAGAGGCTTCTCCCGCAACGAGGCCATATCGAAACTCCGATGGGCTCTAAGAGAGGCGCTAATAGCTGGTGTTGAAACAAATCTTGATCTTTTACGCGTCATAGTGGACCAGCCCTGGTTTGCTGACGCAGACTACGATACAAGAATCGTTGAGAAAAGACTACACGAGCTAATATACGAGGTACAGAAAAGAAGAGGGATAATTAAGTCAATAGCAGCGAAACTCAACACGAATATGGCTACAGATACCTACGAACTAGCCAACAGCTCCACTGCAGTGATGAACCATGGATATGGGTGGCCTTGGCCGCCGTGGAGGAGAGCAGGGTACGCCTAGGCTTCTTCGTCTTAGAAAGCTAGGAGGAAGACTATATGAAGCTGAGCTAGTAACAGAGCATGGAGAGAAGCTAAGGCTACAAGTAAGAGTTGATAATGATATCATAGAGACCCCCTTTGGCCGATATCATCTATCAAGCCTCGATATATCCGAGTCTGAAGCCCAGGCAATTAATACCGGCGAATCCTGGCTCGTAGAGTTTGACGAACATAGGGGCGTTCTTAGAGCAAAGCTATCAATGAAGGTTGTGGAGGCCGCAAAGAAACCCGGCGACAAGATAAGAAAGGGCGACAAGATAGCAACTATAGAGACCATGAAGATGCTCAACGATGTTCACGCGCCTTGCGATGGTGAGATAGTTGAAATAACACAGCCAGGCCAGGGCCTCTCGCCTGGCAGCATACTTGCAAGGATAAAGTGCAAGACCTAGCTTCAATACACCTTATTTGCTCATGGCTGTTTCCTTCTTTAATTCCACGCCCGAGGGTTCTTAGGATGCAATACTCTCTCACATAGTACGTTGCCGATAAAGATGCTCCAGGTGCAATGGTCTTGGAGAAGCTGCATGAGCTAGAAGAGCTTCGTAAGCGTTTAGCCTCGCCGGAACCTGAGAAGGCCAAGAGGCAGCACGCCAAGGGCAAGCTACTTGCACGAGAGAGGCTTGAGATACTTCTAGACCCTGATAGCTTTGAGGAGATACAGTGGTTGGCTACGACACGTAGTACCTTATTTGGTCTTGATAAGAAAAAGGTCCCAGGAGACGGGGTAATAGCGGGCTATGGTAAGGTCAATGGACGACCCATCTATGTGTTTGTCCAGGACTTTACCGTGATGGGAGGAAGTATAGGAGAAGCACATGCAGAGAAAATCGTGAGAACAATAAAGCTTGCAACAAAGAGCGGAGTACCAGTCATAGGGATATGGGACTCCGGTGGCGCCAGGATACAAGAGGGCGTTGCCTCGCTCCACGGCGTCGGAAGGATAATGAAAGCCATAGTTGATGCCAGTGGCGTAATTCCCCAAATCTCCTTAGTACTTGGCCCAGCAGCTGGTGGCGCTGCATACGCACCTGCACTCATGGACTTCACGATAGTCGTTGATAACGTCACCTACCTTTTCGTCACAGGCCCCGAGGTAGTGAAGGAGGTCACAGGCGAGGAGATAGACTTCGAGGGACTTGGCGGAGCTAGGGTGCATAGCCAGACTAGCGGTGTTGCGCACTTCAGGGCAGGAAGTGAGGAGGAGGCATTCTCCCTTACAAAGAAGCTTCTAACCTACCTACCTGACAACAACGAGGCCCCATTACCAGTGATCAATACCGGCGACCCCGTTGATAGAGTGGATAAAGAGCTTGACTCAATCATCCCAGAGGACCCTATGCGCTCCTATGATATGAGAACGGTGCTGGAAAAGGTATTCGACAAGGGTTCCCTCCTAGAGGTACACAGAGAGTGGGGTCAGAGCATTATTACTGCCTTTGCCCGTCTAGGAGGGATACCTGTCTGTATTGTTGCTAGCCAGCCCTTGATAATGAGCGGCGCTATAGACATTAATGCCTCTTGTAAGGCGGCGCGTTTTGTAAGGTTCTGCGACGCCTTCAACTTACCAATAATCACGCTTGTTGACGTACCAGGGTACATGCCGGGAACGCAACAAGAACATGGAGGAATAATTCGTCATGGAGCAAAGATGCTATATGCATACTCGGAGGCAACTAGTCCAAAGATAACGGTCATCGTGCGCAAGGCGTACGGAGGCGCCTACATATCTATGGGCAGCCGATCCATGGGCGCGGACATAGTATTCGCGTGGCCAACGGCCGAGATAGCTGTCATGGGTGCTGAGGCTGCTGTTAGGATACTCTACCGGAAGCAGCTAGCACACTCGCCGAACCCGGAAGAGGAGAGAAAGAAACTCATAGAGGAGTTCAAGAAGACCTTTCTAAACCCCTATAGGGCAGCCGAGCTAGGGCTTGTAGATGACGTAATAGCTCCTAGAGAGACGAGGCAGAAGCTCTACCGGGCAGTAACTATTCTATTGAAGAAGAGAGAGTGGAGACCACCCCGTAAGCACGGCAATATACCACTCTAGACCACCTACCCCTACCTAGGGGCATTGACGTGTATAGCGCGCTCCGCGAACTCGAGGAGTGGCTAATAGGGCTGAGAGAGACTGGGTATAGGGGATTAGTGCTTCTACACTCATCTACCCTAAGTACCGCGCTCGACGCCGTAAGCGATAGACTTAATACCTTTTATAGCAGAATGACATGTATAGCTCCTAGAGAGCTCAGGCAAACAGCCTCACGAGATAAGTGTGCTCACTGGCTTAGCCCCTCCGCAATAGAGAGGCTTCTTGGTACTGATAACGAGGCCGTAGTGATCGCTGTACCTAGGCTTCTCCGCCCTAACCTCGTCGCTGCCGCCGCTGAGACAGTGGCTCGAGGAGGCATACTAGTCATACTGGCGCCAATGCTTAGTGACTGGGAGCCAGGCGGCGAGATGACAACAGGTAACTATAAGAGGTACTTGATTAAACGCCTCTATGGCTCAAAAAGCGTTTTCTGGGCCTGCCTAGACACAGACACAGTCTATTTAGCTAGGTTACCGACACACTACACACAGCAAGAGAGAAAGGAAGAGTATAGGCCAAGGAGCCACGTGAGTCGCGAGCTACTCCGCCTAGCCCGTAGCACAGACCAGGCAAGAGGCCTAGATGAACTCGTCTATCATTTTAGAACAATGCATGGAAGAGGAGCATTCATAGTAGGTGATCGTGGAAGAGGGAAATCGGGATTACTGGGCCTATTCACAGCGTACCTCATAAATAGCCACATGGTCGGATTCCTACCCGTAACGGCTCCCTCCCCCTGGAGTATTCAGAGCTTCTTCAACGTACTACTACATGCCCTTAGCCACCTCGGTGTTAGAAGAGTAAAGGTACTGAGACAATCAGACCTAGTCATAGGCATTAATGGGCCCTGGTTCCGTATCCGATACCTTCCACCCGACCGCATGGAGGCAGGCTCCTTCACGGTAATAGATGAGGGGGCTGCACTAGGCCCGTTAAGACTTCGGCTCATCGCAGCCAAAGCCCCCCGCCTCCTCATAGCAACTACTATTCACGGTTATGAGGGCAGTGGCAGAGTACTAGCCAAGATAGTTGAGGACATAGTCCCGGCTCCAAGAATTAGAGTAGAACTGTCAACGCCTATACGCTATCTTCCCGGAGACCCTCTCGAAGAATGGATCTATACAACATTTATGCTAAGGACCGAGCCGAGAAAACCTCCACAAGAGCTAGATACTAGTAAGCTAGAGCTCAGAGTCGTTCAACGTGAACGATTCGTGGAGGATGAAGAGCTGCTCAAGAAGATTTACTCCATACTAGTCCTAGCTCATTACCGTAATGAGCCCGATGACTTAGCATTGATACTTGACGCGCCTCATCACATGCTCTTCGCAGCAATTATAGGCAAAGAAGTAGTAGCGGTAGCTGATGCCTCAAGAGAGTCTGGTAATGCGCCCTATGAGGCAAGAATAATGCCGGATCTTCTTGCAACAAGCAACCCGGAGGCACTTCATCTATCTGGCCTAAGGATAGTGCGCATAGCAGTGCATCCCGACCTTCAGCGAAGAGGTATTGGTTCAAAGCTGCTAAGCTTCATAGAAGGCTACGCAGCGTCAATGAGCCTCGACTGGGTAGGAGCTAGTTTCGGGCAACCAGATGTAGTAAGGTTTTGGCTACATAATGGCTATCTCGTTGCCTATGTTTCGCCGCTGCCAAGCAAGGCTACAGGAGAGCATAATATAGCTGTAATAAAGCCGTTAAATAACGTATCCGAGAAAATCCTAATAGCCGTGGCCAAGGACATGGCCAAGAGACTACTATTAGCTGGCCATACCCTTTATCGAGGCGTCCCGGCTGAAATAATGGCAACACTATTGGAGGGGGACAAGAAGCTATCTCAGAAACCATTAGCAGAGCTATCCACTGAACAACTTCACCGAGTAAGGCTGGTACTCTCGCATCAACTAGACGTGGAAGCAGCTCTCGACGCTTACTGGTTACTACTAGTAAACACAACGCTAGAGAACGGGGGTCTCAGTCTCCTAGACCGCGATGAACGAGTCGTGGCAATAGCTAGGGTAATCCAGGGAAAGAGCCTGCGCGACCTAATAGCGCTAACGAACAAAGACGCTGAAACCGTAAAGAGGCTGCTTTACTCCGCACTCGAAAAACTCATAGAGAACACTTCTATAGACTCATTTAATGGAACTACTAATAGAGAGATAGACACTCGGAATATCTGAGGCAAAATAGAAATGAGCTTGCTAGCTATATTTGCTCTCATACTTAGTCTCAATGCGACTATTAATGCACAGAGCTTGAATGGTACTTGCGGCGGCATAAACGTAAACGCGCTTGCAAAAGTAGCGGAGCCTGTTCAAGGTGTCATAACCGGCTATACACCATTGCTGATAATAACTTTGAGCAATCAATTAGCCCCTGGTAATGCAACGCTAAAGACAAGTGCATTAATTCCTCAAACAGGACAACGATTACCAATCGTTATTCAGTCTTTCTCGGCGCACAAGTTTATTATCAAGACAATGAGTACAATACCTCCCAATTTCCCTGTACTCTACATAGTTGAGATAAACGGATCGAGCAAAACATGTACGCTAAAAGTATTAGTAAAGTCTCCGAAAAGGATACTAGAGAACACGAGACAACAGAAAGTACTTGTTACGAACCCCGCTGAGAAACAACTGACAAAATACGATCCTCTGGGCTTTCTAGACACAAATACTACACCAGCAGAACGAGGCCGTAATGTCTTAATCAGTAAATTACCGAGTCATCAATTAGGTGAGAAGAAGAGCCTAAACAAGTCTAGTGGCACTGAGATCCCACTCTTTATAGCTATAGCGTTTCTAAGCACAGCGCTCATAATCACTGTTATGGACTACCTATCTTCTCGGAGAGGTATTCAACAACGCGTTTCGGGAGCATAGCGAGAATAGTCTGCTTTATAAGCTCGACTAGTGCTGGTACAACGCCTTTCTCGTTATAGGTTTCGATTATTCTTAGCCAATTTATACGAATAATGACAATGGCGACTACTATGCTACCGATTATGAGGGCTGCCAATGCCTCGGGGCTGAGGCCCTCGCTGCCCGTAATTGATCGTATAAGGTCGCCAAACATGACTGCGAGAAAGGTTATTACTATTTTCCCGAGGGCTACTGCGATGAAGAAAAGTAGCAAGTTGTAACCAGTGACCCCGAGTGGCACATATAGTATGTCATCAGGTAATGGAAGCGCCGCGAACAAGAATAGGGCGAAGAAGACACTTTTCTTGAATGCTTTCGCAAATATCTCGACGTTCTGGCGCGTATTCTCGGGGAGAATTCGACGAAAGCTCCTGCCGAGCAGGAAGACTATGACTTTGCCGAGGGCTGCTCCGATGCCTCCACTTACTGCTACGAGTACCTTCTCTGCATCATTATGGAGATAGAGACCCCAGCCAGCTATGATGCCTAGGTACGGTACAGTCATGTATGGTATAGCGTTGCTAACAAGCGATACTATGAACGCAGAAAGTATAGGGTTCTTCACCCCGATTATAGCCATGATTGTGTCAATAATGTTGCTCAAAGCAGAGAGTACCCCATGAAGCTCTCCATATATTCTGGCTCTTCTTGGCCAGGCTGCTAAGAAGCCCTAGGGGCCCAAGCCGCATAGCTTTAATTAAGAGAAATAATAATTTGTGCTACAAGGCGCATCCAGACATAGATGGCGGGGTGAAGACTGCAAACGCGGCTGAGAGGAGACAATGCTGAAGCCCTCGATCACTTACCGCCTTCTCTCAAGTATCTTAGCCAAGAGCTTTCTGGCCTCTTCAAGCGTCTCGTTAATACCTCTCCAGTGACCCCCCCTCCAGTATACTTGGCCGCAGCGTGGACATATCCAGAACTCGTCATAGACCTCGTAGACACGGGGAGGAACTCGTCCCCTTACCTTAGATTTGTCTACTCTCTTAAGAGGGGTGTTACAGAGAGGGCACCTACTCCTATCTGGGTCTATCTCAAGCCTTATACCATAAGTTGCTCCCAGCTTAGCAAGGGCCTCCACTATATTATCGCTTACAAAGACCGCTTCAATACCATGGCGTAATGCTCGTCTATATAATCCACGGTCACGAGTCACGATTACGCGCCCAGTAGCTGCTGCCTCATCAAGGATGCGTGAGTCATGCCATCCCCTGGCATAGATAGTATCGTATCCCAGCATACGCAGCCAGCGTGCTAGCGAGCCAAGCATAGAGTCAACTATGAAGGCTGGCTCCCTACGCCTACTAGTAGCCAGGATCACGACTGATGAGTCCCTTTCAGAGGTCATTTCTCCTTATTCGCCTCCTCAATAATCCTCCTTTTACCAATACTTTACTAATACCCATGCTCGGAATAGAATACTATGGCTTATTCCTCTTCTTGTTTTTATCTCCCTATTTTATTTTAAAAACCTAGGAAAAGTGACAAAAGACTGTTAGCTTTCTACCAGAGACGAGGCCTTTACCCTAGGCTGCTTTTGATGCCACTAGGCGAACTAGTTCGTCAAGAGTTATTATCCCGACTATTTTGTCCTCATGCATTACTACTACTCCTTTACTATTCTTCTGCCTCATCTTATCATAGGCTTCTGCCACGCTAGCATCTGGAGCTACTATGGGTGGTCTCAGCCTCATTATATCGTCTACTAGGAGGTGCTCTATTCTCTCTTTACGGTATTTCTCCGGCACTATATCGTGGAAGGCTAGGAAGGCATCAGCTACCTCATCAACCGTGACGTAGCCTACTAGTCTATTCTCTTCATCAAGCACCGGTATGAACAGGAGATTGTATTGGAGCAATAACTTCCTCGCGTGGAGAACCTTGTTTGTCGTCCTGAGTATCTCGGGCACCGTTATCATTATATCAACCGCCTTTGTATCCGGCGCCACGTCGCGAACAAGGCTAGCTATCTCCCACCGAGTTACTAGGCCAACAACCTTCTCGTCCTCCACAACAGGGTAGCTTCCAACATTATCACTCACCATTTTCCTAGCAGTCTCGCCTACGCTTAGACTTGGAGGTATCGTCTTGGGATCCGGTGTCATGAAGCTTGATACATGCATACGTCCAGGTACAAGGTTCCTCGTGCGTAGTGTTGCCAACTTAACCATTATGTCCTTCTTAGTCATAATACCTACTAGCTTCTCGTCCTCGAAGGCCAGTACACGGTCCATATCGTAGCGCTTCATTACTCTAACAGCATGCTCTAATGTCTCGTCTTTATCAACCGCCGGGTAATCGCGGAGCATTATCTCCTCTGCCTTCATGGGGCTCTCCCCCCTATTCTACGAAAAAGGTGAAGGTTTTAA
>JALVKZ010000247.1 GCA_027033675.1 Pyrodictiaceae archaeon
CTATTTTCTTGTCTAAGGTCTCTACTAGAAACCAGGTGCTAGAGTAATTGTTTGAGCATGCCCTTGTAGGTGTTGATTTATCGAAAGTGAGTGACAGCCTTATTAAGTGGCTTATAAGCCTTAAGAGTATTGAGACTAAGAGGCTTAGCCTTGTTCACGTGATTCCTCTTGAGCTTGTAGAGCATGTAGCTGGATTCGCTGTTGATAAGTTGTTATCAGAGCTAAGAAAGGAAGCATTAGAGAAACTAGATGAGTATTCGCGGTTTCTCGAGTCAGAGGGTTTTCTGGTGGATTTCAAGGTCCTGGGACCCGCTGTTCCTGCTAAGAAGCTTGCAGAAGAGGCAGAGAAGCTTAGTGTTGACTATATCGTTGTCGCATCCAGAGGGCATGGCTGGCTTAGGGAGCTATTAATGGGTAGTACTGTTGAAGAACTACTCCGTGTAACAACCAAGTCTGTTCTGGTCTCTAAGCCTTATAAACGTAGAAAAGGGGAAAAAGTTGAGCTAACAATGCCGCCCAACCCCTTCTTAGGCTCACCAATCCTCGTGGCCGTGGAGTTCGATGAGTATCTTGACTCTATTCTTTCATGTGGCGTAGAGCTTGCTAAGCGAAGCAAGGGAGAGTTAACAATGGTTCATGTAGTGGAGGATGGCGAGGCTTTTTCTTATGCGAAGGAGCGATTGGCTAGGCTAGCCCGCTCTATTAGAAGCGATGTTTCTGTGCGGTACGAGGTTCTTAGTGGGCGTCCTCATAAGGTTATTGTTGAGCTTGCAGATAAGATGAATGTAGGACTGGTTGTCATCGGCGGTAAGCCAGGTAGCGTGTTAGAATATGTTGCCAAGCGATCGCCTGTACACATTTTTGCTTGCAAATAGACTACTATATTCTGTTCCATAATATTGCACAAAGCTTATTGGCTTCTGCCCTACTACTATAATACGGAGACTAGGAGAGAGGTGATAGTGAATGGTATGGGGCTGGAGAGGTAAGGGTTGGGGATGGAGAGGAGGATGGAGTGGACCCTGGCCAGGAAATGGTCCATTTAGCTACTTGCCGCCATGGCTGAGGCCAGGATGGCTATTTGGAGGACGAGGCGCTTGTTGGCGGCTCTACGGCATACCTGGCTGGATGTACTGGAGCCTATATCGGTACCCGGTACCCTATTACCCATACTGGCATCGCTACCCCTACTATCCAGTATATCCACCGTATTGGTGACAGCTAACACATAATCTGCTGAGTGGTGAAACAATGTATTACACCCCATGGGGGCTTAGAAGGCTAAGATGGCTGTCCACTCTCTACATGCCAGTATACTATCCCTATCCACTACTTCTACCACCCTATTATCCGCCATATTATCTGCCGAGCCCAGAGGATGAACTGCAATTCCTAGAACAATATAAAAGATATCTTGAAGATGAACTCAAAAGTATAAAAGAGGAAATAGAAGAGGTTGAGGCAAGAATAGAGGAGCTCAAAAGAATGCTAAGTAAGCGGTCTCCTTCCTAGCCCATTAACCAGTTTTTCGATGAACAATCTCATTCCTTCACTTTGTAGGTTTGCAAGAAAACTGATAAAATCTGCCCAGAGGCCCTAGCTTGTTCTTGCAAGGCTGGATACCTTGCCCCGCCGTCGCCGCATGCGGCAAAGACGTGGATGCTGGATAGCGGAGAAGCCGCCATGGCTTCCTCTCATGAGTGGCAGAGAGACCGTGTTTATTCCAGTGAGTAATGACTCTAGTATAGTCTCAGAGAAGGAACCTGTTATACTATACCCAGAGGAGGTTGAGGCTTATCGCCTAGTGTATCTTGAGGGGAGAACACAGGAAGAGGCTGCCAAGTTGATGAGTGTATCAAGGGGGACTTTGTGGCGCCTGCTCTACAGTGCACGGCGAAAGATAGGACTAGCTATTGTTCAGCGAAGGCCTCTTATCGTTTTCTCGTAGGCTAGTTGCGTTATCTAATAAAGCGTGTTATTCCTACCAGAATATATCTATACGGAGTAATGTGGGGTAGCGGTGCCATGCCGCGTATACGGGTAAAACTTGTATCGCTGCTACGGGAAGCAGTAGGTGGTGTAAGCGAGCTAATCCTTGAGATTGACGAGGGTGTGAAACTGAGTGATGTATTGAAGCACATGTTCGAGAAGTATCCTCGCTTAGGAAAACTAGTTGAAGAGTTATCAAGGAGAGGACTTGATGTACTATTCGTCTTAAATGGAAAGGAGACTAATCTCAGCGCAGAGATAAAAGATGGTGATGAACTAGTAATACTGCCGCCAGCCTCCGGTGGCTAACGCTCATAAACACCGTAGAGAACGCCATAGGCTATAACGTGTCCTGCTATGACTCTAAAAAGCTCTTTTGGCTTCATGGCTGGCGGGAGCCGCATTTCTACGTCCAGGCCTAGTACTAGGAATACGTAGCGATGTTTACTTCCATGTGGCGGGCATGGCGGCCCGTATCCTATCCTGCCATAACTATTTACTCCCTGGGCTCCAAGGCCCTTGATTATCGGTGTAGGTGGTAGCGCCTCAGGTATTGTTATCCTCGCCGAGGCTGGTATATTGTAGAGGAGCCAGTGATAAAAAGTGCCTCCAGGAGCATCCGGGTCGTACATTACTAGTACTAATTCCCGTACATTAGGAGGTATATTACTTATTACGAGAGGCGGTGAGAGGGATGCTCCATCACATGTATAGCGAACGGGTATTAATGACCCATTCTTTATTGCCGGCGAATCTATGTTTATTAGGTTAGGTTTATTATCCGCAATGGTTAGTAAAGGCAGCGAGGTAGTACCATGTCTACGCGTGT
>JALVKZ010000248.1 GCA_027033675.1 Pyrodictiaceae archaeon
CTAGACGGGTTCGAGTGGCCATGGAACCGAGGCAGGGTAGATGAATCAGCACACCCATTCACCATAGAGATGGGGGTAAACGATGTCAGGATAACAGTTAGGTACGAGGGCCGCGACATCAAGCGAGCAGTCTACAGCCTAGTACACGAATACGGCCATGCACTCTACGAGCTACAAGTAGACCCAAGGCTAGCTCACACCCCAATAGGCGGCGGCGTTAGCATGGGGATACACGAGGGCCAATCAAGGTTCTGGGAAAACATAGTAGGCCGCGGCCCATGGTTCATCAAGTGGCTCAAGGAGAGACTAGACAAGCACATAGGCTACACAAAGAGCTACGACCCCATAGAGATCTACCGCTACGTAAACACGGTTAGGCCGGACCTCATAAGAGTAGATGCAGACGAGGTCACCTACAACCTCCACATATACCTACGCTTCGACATAGAAAAGAAACTAATAGAGGGGACATTACCTCCATCAGAAGTACCAATATACTGGGACAATAAGATGGAGGAACTACTAGGAGTAAGACCAAGAAACGTTGCAGAAGGAGCGCTACAAGATATACACTGGAGCCACGGAAGCATAGGATACTTCCCAACCTACGCCCTAGGCAACGTAGTAGCAGCAACAATGTGGGCAAAAATGGGAGGCCCCGAGGCGAACCAGCTAAGAGAACTAAGACTACCAGAGATAAGGAAATGGCTAAGAGAAAAGATACACCAATGGGGAGCAACCTACGCCCCTAAGGAACTACTGCGGAGAAGCCTAGGAGTAGAACTAACAGCAAAATACCTAGTAGAATACCTCGAATGGAAATACCTAGAGCTACCAAACAAGCTCAACGAATACATAGCATAGGAATTATGGATTTTAGTACCTATAGCACCGCGGCCTCTCAACAATATGTTTGCCCGATGTATTGTTTTTATGACGCATCTCTCACAATTACTCAGTATATGCGTGTAATCATGAGCGCGAAAGAGGAGATTAGAAAGCTAGGGTGGAAGATTAGGTATGTTCCTCACGAGATTATCCAGGACTTCAACGCCTGCTACAGAGTCAAGTACAAGGAGAAAATAATCTACCCTCCCGCAGCAGATAGGCTCAATATACCATTAAACGAAATATGGCTGTCCGAGCGGCTAAGAGAGTATGAAGAATATGTATTGTTTCACGAGCTTCGAGAAATAATGTATAGGTACCGGGGCTATGATATTGAAGAGGCGCATCTTAGAGCAAGAATAGACGAGGCAAAAAGATTCTGCAGCGAACCTAAATGGATAAGATATTTTGAAGAATTCCCAGATTACAGCGTTCCTCTTCGCTGCCTAAAAGAACTATGCGAAGCTATAAGAAGCGGCATAGAGACCTCAAACACGCTCTTCAAAATACTAGTGAAATGCATTAAAGACCAAAAGGAGGTCGCCGGGCTATAAAGAACCTAGTTCCTTAATCAAGTTCTTTGCAACTAAACTGTAACGCATTATCTTCGCTATTTAATGTTCCACGAGAAAGGAGTAAATCCTATGCCTCAAGGGTAGCAATGCAATCTATATGTCTAGTATCTAAGAGGATATTAGCTATGGAGTTCACAGCTAAGTACCTAGGGTACTAGAGCCCTGTCGGCCTCAACTAGTAGAAGTACAAAGCTGGTCAAGCCTGGTGAGCTGGACCGGGTTCCACCCGGTTATTGGGCCGCTATTATTGATGGCAAGGTGGTTGCTTGGGCTAAGAGTCTCCAAGAGCTATTAATGATCATGGAGAGCAAGGGGTACAGGAGAAACGAGTATGCAGTAGTAAAGGTTCCATCAGACGAGCTATTAGTGACCATAGCAGGTTTTGATAGGAGGCGTGACGAGGACGGTATAACTAATATTATCTAATATTTGAGTATGTTGAAGGGATGTAGTAAAACATGTATATTGATTCTGTGAGCCTAGGGAGCATACATAAATGTGACATTTGGTGGCAGGCTTACCAGGATCAAGCCTGGGACCCTTATGACTCTGAGGGAAAGCAGGCTCCTATGAGGAAACGCCTCGGGAGTTAATGTATATTTAGCAAATGGGTATACACTTTATGCCTAATTACTTAATATGTGGGACAATTCATCTTGATCGTGAAATTCTGGGATGATTAAGGATTAGCGCATTCCCTAGAGGCTCTCTGAGAGTCTTCAGTCTTCCTCCTTTTTGCAATTTAGGGTAGCGGCTTAAATCGTTCAGCGCTGGGGTTTAGTGGGAGTATAGTATAATTTATCCTGGAGATTAGTGGTTTCTGGTACTGTTTTCGGGCCTAGAGGTGTTGTGCCTTGGTTACGGCCTTGAAAAAGGCTGTGCAGCCGATTAAGCCTGGTGAGCTGGATAAGGTTCCACCTGGTTACTGGGCTGCTGTAGTGGATGGCCGTGTTGTTGCCTGGGCTAAGACTCTAAAGGAACTACGGGAGATAATGACTCGGAAAGGCTTTAAGAGAAATGAATACGGAGTTATTAAAGTCCCAGGCCATGACCTGCTGGTAGTCTAACACAGTCCAGGAATAACTATTGTCATAATAGTAGTGTATTTTGCAGGGGCTTAGTTAATGAAAACGATTCACGCCAATCCTAGGGAAAAGATATTCCCATACGTCCTTTACCATAAAAGATACTATCCCATCATACCGATAATAATTGAAGGCAGAGAAAGAACCATTATTCATGCACTAGTGGATAGTGGTGCTACTATAAGCCTCTTCCATACAAGCATCGCTGATGATGCCGGAATAGACTTGGAGGACGCGGAGCAGGTATACCTTGCAGGAGTAGGAG
>JALVKZ010000249.1 GCA_027033675.1 Pyrodictiaceae archaeon
CGGCTTTCTCCGGTATACCAGCTGCTATATACGGCATTAATGCCTGCGCGACATCCTCAAATACAATCACACCTTTGTATCGATAGGAACGATCAACTACTATCACGTAGTCTACTCCATGCGCTACCATCTCTTCTAGGACGCGGATGAAGGGGTCGCTCTCTCTTACTATTGGGGCGTTTATTAAGGAGACCTCTATGACTGGTTGCGATGATCTCATCATGTATCCTAGGTCTAGGCCCACGTAAGCTGGGTCTAGAACACCAACGACACGATTATTGTCATCAACTATTGGTATTATCTTCTGCCCTGTCTGTATCATGATCTTCGCTGCATTCCTTAATGTCGCGTGCCAGTTTACCGGCGTAAAGCGCTTAACTAGGTTTAGTATAGTAATATTGATTCTTTTTACCTCTCCGCTTCTTAGCATTTGGAGAAGAGACTCTGCCGTGAAGACTGTTGGCGGTAATGGTTTCTTGAGAGCTGCTGTTACGAAGGTAACGCCTCGTGTAGCTATAGCTGATGTAAGAGACGCTATGAGCGCTGGAACTATGAGTGCTGGTGTGCCGCCTATTTCTGCTACAAAGAACGCTAAGCCTATTGGTGCCTTAAACGCTGCACCAGCTAATGAGGCCATTCCTATGTAGGCGTATATGACTGGCTCTACTCCTATATGCTGGCCCAAGATTGTGCCAACGAGCTGACCAACCATTGCTCCTATAAAGAGGCTAGGAGTTAATAGGCCCCCGCTAAGCCCGCTTCCAACGGTTAGGCTTGTTGCTATCATCTTCATGAGGGCTAGAATTAGCAGTATCAGCAAGAGATTATAATGCATGGCTACTAGGGACCTAACTCCCTGTAGATGGACAAACGCGCTAAGCAGACTACTTAACAATTCTTCACCTGTTCCAAGTATTGCTGGGACAAAAATGCCTACTATACCGACCATGAGGGCGCCGAGGATAGGTTTTAGGTATATATTGAGTCTCTTCTCCTTGACGAGGCCATCAAACCATTTCTTGGTAAAGAAGAAGAGCTTTACGAATGCGAATGCGAACACTGCCTCAACTAAGCCTAGGACTATGTAGGAGCCTAGGGCGCTTAGACTATAAAGCGATATTATGTTAGTGATATGGATTGAGGGGAGTTTATACTCAGGCCCCAGTATATGGAGCGACAATGCATACGCAATAGTTGATGCTAGAAGAGCTGGGGGAAGCGCAGCCGCCTCTAAGACGTCTTCGTAAAGGAGTTCAGCAGCGAATATAGCAGCACCTACTGGGCTTTGGAATATGAAAGAGAGAGCAGCTGCAGCACCCGCTATGAGGGCCACACGTCTTTCCTCTATACCTAAGTGCAGCGAGCTTGCAGTAAAGGCTCCAACAGAGCCACCTATCTGGATAGAAGGACCCTCGGGGCCAGCGCTTCCACCAGTACCTAGGACTAGTGCTGATGCTATTGTCTTTACTGCTGCTATGCGGCCTCTTAGGTTACCAGCCTTGAAGTGATAGGCCTCAACGACGCTTTCTGCGCCAGCTCCCTCTGCTTCCGGCTCAAACGTGTATACTACTATCGAGGAAGCCGCGGCACCTATTAGGAGGATTATTGGTATAAGCAACTTTTCTCGCGAATGAATAGCTATTAATGAATAATCGGTAAGTGTTTCGTGAAGTATCAGGCCGTGAAGCCTCGCACTTATTAATATTAGGCTCTGAAGCATCCAGTAGAACACTCCTATGACAACTGACGCTGTAATTGCGGTAACAGTGCTTATGAATAACCAGCGCTCAACATATCCTAGGCGGAGAACGACACTATTAACTAGAGCCGCTACTTGGCGCAACCACATCCTATAGCTGCTGTACCGCTGCTCGCTGCTGGCACCCACTTCACCGTACCCAGGTATAACCGCTAACTAGAAGAAGGAGATAGAATAACTACACCCTCGTCACGAAGAATGAGGGGTGGCAGCCGCGATGGCGGGTGTAGTTGATTTAGCGAGACTCCTTTCTGGCCAAGACCTGGAGGAGGCAAGGAAAACTATAGAGGGCGGAGAAGCCGAGTTTAAGGTATACGCGCTTCCGCGTCCTCGTTTGAAAATAAGGACGCCTAAGAAGAGACTTGTAGAGCTAGAAGAGAGCAAGATAGCTAGGCTCGAGTACTCCCTAGTTAGAGCAAGCATATCAGCTGCCCTTAATGGAAGAAAACCGTCATTTAAGGACATGGCTAGACTAGCTGGTGACTATAAAGCAGCTGCTGCCTACCTAGCATTTCTTTGGAGGACTGGGCTAGTTGTGTTCAACAATCAAGAAGCTGCAACAAACCTCTACATAGCATCAAGTGCTCTAAGCCAAAAAACATATGAACACCGAATCTCAAAGATCCTGGATGCAACATTCAGCATCAACGTTGAAAAAGTAGCTACATTGCCAAGCGACACCGTGCACTGCGTATACCGGGAAGGAACTCTGGGATGCAAGTATATTATAGCTAATTGTGCCAGAAGCCAAGCCAAAGCAGAGATAAGAGGAATTATAGACGCTCTTTTAAAGAAATAATATATAGCACCATAATGTTAAAACCATGTATAGGATTACGGAAAATGATTTTTATCAAGCACCATTATAGCTAATTTAGTTACTCCAGTAACCATTACTGTTATGGCGCAGCTAAAAACATGAGCTACAGTGGTGTAGGGAGTGAGGGAGACTACATGATAGAATTGATCTGGTGGGGGCATGCATGCTTCGAAATAAGGTGCTGCAACAAGTCATTGCTAATAGACCCACATGACGGGGGAAGCCTTGGTCC
>JALVKZ010000250.1 GCA_027033675.1 Pyrodictiaceae archaeon
CGCTACCTACATCATTCCTACAGAAAACCCACTAAGCATAAATACAACCTCTACATCTAATAGAACAGATGGGTGGGAACCCGGGACCCCTAATCCCTCAGGGGGATAGAAGGATACAACACATCACACATTATTTACGCAACAACTATTTTCCAATATACTCAACATGTATATGATTAAGGCGTTAACCGGATAAAAGCCGGCTTATCCTTAATAGGGCATTACGCTGCCACATATGACTTTAAAGCTAAGATAACAACCTTGAAAAGACGTTATAGCTAATGTTAATCGGTTATGTGTACTAAATAACTAGAAATTAACATGATTACCGCTTATACCTAGGCACAACTGCTCGCCATTGCCGTCTCCCTCGGCGTCATCATAATCCTAAATACTACATCGGCTGTGCTAAAAAGTTATAACGGGCCTAGATATGTTATATTCCATAAAAGCTAGCGATTCGTGAATATGGTAGACATTCCGTGAAAGTCTAGAAACTTAGTAATGTTGAAAATTAGGAAGATTTCGGCGTCATCATCATGTTATGTGGAAGCCAGCTTAAGCATTTATACATGATAACGTGTTGACGGCAGTGGCGGTGATCACGGGAGGAGAGCACAAGTATCTCCCCCTGAGGGAGGGAGAGTCCTTCTTTCCTTCTCTTCTATAGCTTGTTTGTTAGGTTATAGTCCCCAAATTCTTTTGCGCGCTAGTGGATCTTGAAGTATTCTGTCGAGGTTACCGCTATATACTATCTCGCCTCTATCTATGCCGTATGCCTTCTCGGCTAATGGTTTCACTCTTTTTATATTGCCTGGTTCTGTGATAAAGAGACCAACTCCTTCTTCCCTTATATCTCTAAGCGTCTTGGTTATTGTTTTGACTATTTTCGGGGCTAGGCCCTCAAGGGGCTCGTCTAGTAGGAGAATTTTGGGTCTTCTCACTAGCGCTCTCGCTATTGCAAGCATTTGTTGTTCTCCACCACTTAGGTACATACCGAGTCTTTTCCGTAGCTTCTTTAGGTCTGGCATTATTGTGTAGATCCACTCGAGTACATCTGGGGGCACCGGTGAGCCGTAGGCTACTTCTAAGTTTTCCTCGACTGTGAGGTCGGGGAATATCATTCGGCCTTGAGGTACGTATCCTATTCCGAGCCTTGCTATTTTGTATGGCTTCATCTGCGTTGCTTGTATGTGTTCTCCGTCCTTCTCTATGATTATGGAGCCTTTGTGGGGCCTTAGTATTCCTAGTATTGTGCGGAGGAGTGTTGTTTTTCCAGCACCGTTTCTGCCTATTAGGGCGATGCTACTAGTGCTGCTGATTTCCAGTGTGACTCCTCGTAGCACGTCTATGCCGCCTAGTTTTGTCCAAACATCTCTTACTAGTATTTTCATTTCTCTTCACCCAAGTATAGTGCTCGGACCTTAGGGTCTGTCTTAATTATGTCGGGGTGTCCTTTGGCAAGTATCCTTCCCTCATACATGACCATTACTTCGTCGGATACCTGGAAGACGACATCTAGGTCGTGTTCAACAATTATGATTGATTTCCCCGCCTCCTTCTTCATTCTTTTTACAAGGTTTACTATGAGGTCTTTTTCCGCTGCGCTTAGCCCTGCAGTAGGTTCGTCTAGTAGGAGAATCTTTGGCTTCAGTGCAAGGGCTAGCGCTATATCAAGTAGTTTGCGCTCACCATGGCTAAGCTCGTGTGCTTGAAGGGCATATTTGTCGGTTAGTCCTATGAAGCCTAGAATAGACCATGCCTCTTCATCAACACCTTCTAAGCCGCCGTCGTATGATTTAAGTGTGTAGTACTGCCTCTTTCTACCTATGATTGCAGCCCGTATGTTGTCTATTACGCTTAACCCCGTGAACACGTTGGGGACTTGGAACGCCCGTGCTATTCCGAGGCGTGCTAGCCTAGGAGGAGACCAGCCTGTTATGTCTATCCTTTTTCCACCTATATTGGTATAGACCCTGCCTGAATCAGGCTTTATGACTCCAGATATTAGGTTGAGTAGGGTTGTCTTGCCAGCACCGTTAGGGCCTACTATTCCTAGTACTTCGCCATGGTTTAGCGTAAAGCTGACACCGTCAACTGCACGAACACTGCCAAAGTATTTTCGTAGCTCATGTGCTTCGAGAACCACGTCCACCTGGAGGGTCACCTCTTTGGATGCTGTGAACGGGTTATCCTGACATAGACTGCGCCAACAATGCCGTCTGGAAGTAAGTACACGAGTAATGCGAGGATAACACCCATTACGAAGAGCCAGTACTCTGTGATATCCATTGCATAGTCCCTTATGAATACATAGACTATGCCTCCTATGAAGGGGCCTAGGAATGCTCTAGTGCCTCCTAGGAGCGCCATGAAAACTATTTCGGCGCTAAAGGTCCAGTAGAGAGCCTCTGGTGTGATAGCTCCCTCGAGAGGCACGTACATTATCCCAGCTATTCCCGTGACTATGCCGCTGATGAGGAAGCTTAGTAGGCGGAGTCTTCTCACGTTATAGCCTATGGTCTCGGCCCTACTTGGGTTATCGCGTATGGTCTGGAAGGCGAGCCCTATGGGCGAGCGTAGTACGAGCCATACAGCTAGTAGCGTTACTGATGAAACTAGGAGTACTAGGTAGTAGTAATGAGTTATGGTGCCTAGGGGTCTCGGTATTCCATAGAGTCCTTCGTCGCCACCGGTTAAGCTCCTCCACTTAAGCATTATAGCGTAGGCTAGCTGGCTAAGTGCGAGAGTAAGCATGGCGAAATATATTTCTGTGTGACGTAGGCTTATATAGCCCGTTCCCAGTG
>JALVKZ010000251.1 GCA_027033675.1 Pyrodictiaceae archaeon
AGTGCAGTTAATGCTAGACTTATTCTCGGCAAAGCTATGAGAACAAGGTTAGATGTGGATTGAACCTCTTTTATTCCGGCAATAGCCCTGGCAATTACGCTAACACTGTATGTGTCCGGCTTAAGAGGAACTGGGACATTGATGCGTATACTAGTAGAGTTACCAGGTAATAGAGTATCTACAACATGACTTACAACAATTGTCTGATTATTGATCTTAACAGCTACATTTAAGTTATGAATTGCTACAGAGCCACTATTAGTGATACTGGCGTTCACTACGACATACGGCTTAGTGCCTACAATGACTATTGTATAGGGAAGTCCATTCTGGAATACAGCACTTAGTTGCAACATTGGAGTTATCTTTGACAAGACTATTGGTATCTTTACTATGGACACAGCACTTGTAGTGCCACGATATGCTTTTACTTGAAGCGTTATAAAGCTTGGCTCAACGTTATTACGTATTTGCTCAGCCAGTAAGGGAGGCACTAAAGCCTCTACATGTACTAAATGAGAAGATCTATTAAGTGAATAATAGCCAAAGACTGCAGAGGCAACATCTATACCACCTAATCGTATATTTGCCACAATAAATATTGGTTTATCACTTGTAGCATATATAAGCTTGCCCTGAATATCAAGTGATATCTTGTTCTCAGCAGGGACGAATATGGGTGAATGTATAGAGAAGAGTAATACATAGGTATCATTGCCCAGGTGTAACTCAACTGTATTAGAGGCTGTTAGCATATCTTGTGCCCTTACAGGAGGATGTATCAGTAATAATATAGTAAGCATGATAGCCAGTGGCAGCAAAAGCCGCCAGTATGTTATGCTCATCCACTCTCCCAGGATAATACTCATAATAATACAGTTTTAGATTTTTCTCTAAGGAGGAAAAATGGGCACTGTATATACCATATATTGCAGACTAAGGGGACGGAGTCGGCGATGCTGGCGGTATAAGCATTGGGAGTATCATCGTATGAGATATGATTTGCATAACTTTTACGGAAACAGCTGTTATTATTGCAAGCACAGCTGCATGAAGCATTGATATCTCGAAAATGCTTCCACGTACATATGCTATTATTATTGAGTTTATCAATATAAGGCTACCGAGGAATATCGCTATAGTCCACCCAAGAACAGCGGGAGGAGGTAAAACCGGTGTTATTGGCAGATATGAAATAGCTTGGCTAGTTGCAAGTCCGGATAACTGGGTGTAAAACCTAGAAAATGCTAAGATTATATTAACTATTGCAGCCGCTATGGCTGAGACAAGGCCCTGCATAAGATACACAACGACTTCAAATGTTCTACTAACTCTTTCCCTATCTCGACGCGCATCGTTTAACCGTATCAAAGTATTACTCAGCACCATGCCGGTATCGGCTAGATCTCCCCCTGCGTCAACCGTGTCAACAATAATATTCGAGCCATTAAGTATATCCATACTACCTGTTTCTTCTATGAAGTATCTAAAGGCTATATGAGGATCAATACCATTAGTTATACGCGCATGAAGCCTACGGATATACTCAGTCAAAGGCCCATAGTCCGCTACTAATATTGACTCAAGAGCGGCTGCATAGTTAGGAAGGACTGAGAATGTGAGCCCAAAGCTTCTTACGAATACTTGAAAGAATGAGTTCAGCTTCTTTATAAACGCTTCTATTCTCATAGCAACTATTCCGGGAATTATTGCTGGCACTGCAAGTGCCGAAATTGTAATCAGAGGATCCTTTGTTAATACATAGGCTACAATGCCAAATAAAGGCACCAACATAAATGATATCAACGTAACCCTTCCAAGCCGACGAATCAAGGGATTTACAGGCTTCTTAGTCCGGTATATAAGGGGGTCACGTGGGGCAATAGCCTTAGCTACAAGAGCAAATGAGGCTAGAGTTATTACTATCAGCACTAGGGACACTATGAATATCCTGACATCTCTTCCTATAAATAAGGCTAGTAATGTAAATGTTAGTATTATGAAGGCAGAAGCGCTCATGAGTGTCGCGTATAAACCAAGGAATATTCTCAGAAGGTCTATTGACCTACTATAGCTGCTAATGTATTGCCTCATAGCGGTAGCTAGCTCGACGCGGAGAAAACGTGTCACGTCTTCACCTGTTCTTAGAACCTCGCCTAACCGTATTAGGAATCCCCGAAAGAACTCGTTGCGAACCTCTCGGGCTGTTATGCGAATCGCTCTGACAAACCCGTAGCCCCAATCAACTGCTATTACAGCTATTCTTCTCAAGAGCCGCTGGTACTCGCCATAACCCCCTACTAATGTGTTTAATTCAAAGAGTCTTCGTCGCTCAGGTTTACCTGTTGAAACAGTATACATGTGCATTAGTAAATAAAGCAGTTCTAAGTTCATTTCTCTTTCAGCAGATAATCTCCTAACAGCTGGCAATACGACACGCCAGAAGAGAGCAGCCAATGGTACCAGGGTTCCAAGAAAGAGGCCTGGTGTGCCTTTAATAAAATATGCTACAAGAGGTGCAATGAATGAACCTAGTAGTATTGGGTCCCTAAACCATCGTGTCTGTGGCATTTTTAGCTCCCTATTTTATTAATTCACCTCTCTTTATTCTTTTCAATACATCCTCTAAGGCCTCTATTATTGCATAGGGCTGCTCTTCCTTGGATGCTTTACGGGCGTATTCCGTAGTTATGGAATATATTCTTGCAAATATTCGGAATAGGTTATAGTAGTGAAATACCTTCTTTTCTATTAGTGCTTTTATTATTTTTGCTCGAAGCTCTA
>JALVKZ010000252.1 GCA_027033675.1 Pyrodictiaceae archaeon
GCCGAGGAACAATCCCGGGAAAAAGGGGATAACAAGCCTTGAGAGCTTTATCTAAGACACTAGCTATCACTGTCCTCGTCGCAGCAATAGCTGTAGTTGGTATAGCGGCCTACTTATTAATGAGCAAAGGCTCCCCTAGCACGAAGGGAGAAAATGTGACTACGACAGCAACGCAGCAGCCTAGCCTAGAGGCGTGCCTAAAGGGTCCATCAGCCATAATAGTGTATGAGAGCGGGGAGAAGAATTTCGCAGATACGCTTCTCCAATACGTTGAGAAACAATTGGCGAGTAATCTGCCGCCTGGCACAAAGTTCTGTGCTCTTAGCGCCAAGGAGACCGGGTTAACGAGTCTCCCCATGTATCCAGCACTAGTGTTCAAGCTCGGCATGGACGAGATAAAGGGCAAGCTTCGGGACTTCGTCCTCAACGCGACGCTGCCTGGCGGCTACATACCGTTTAGATATGATTACTTCGCCTCCTTCGCCACCCAGCTAGGAATGTACCTCGGCAAGGGAGCACCAAAGTACACCCACGAGGCAAAGATAATAATAGTTAACGGTGATGCCCCGGGGACACAAGTTAACGAAAAGTACCTCGGAGCTGCTAAGGGTAGGCTCGCTGTAGTGCTCTCAGCCATCTTTGTCGCAGATGTAAAGGATATACAAGTAGTTGACAAGCCGCCCGCAAACATTGTGCCAGACGAGTACCCTGCCGTCTACGCAGAAAGCAACGCCGACCTAGCAAAGTACAATCCCGACCTCCGGGAGGTAGCACCAGGCATATACTATGATTACAAGGATAGCCTCGCAGAGCTACTAGCTGGGCTAGGCCTCGTACCAGCCGCACTAATAAAGTACAAGCCAATACCGTATCTAGACAAGCACCCAGCACTAGGTAGTGGCGAAATACACATAGCTATCTTCGACGACATAATGTGCCCCTACTGTGCAAGGCTCTACATCAACGTTATGCCCAAGCTCGTAGAGTACGCCAAGAACAACACCGTTACTATTCATATACTTGACCTACCAGTACATCAGTCACAGGAGGCACTAGTGTTCCACAAGCTCATGTTATGCTACTACAATAAGACACATAATGCCTGGAAATACTACGAAATATTCCATGACACCTATAAGCAGCTCTATAGCTACATACTTAGCGGCAAGGCTGAGCAAAAGCTAGCAGAGATAGTGAAAAAGCTCAGAGAGGAACTAAACACTACAGAGCTATGCCCTGCCGCAAAGTACGTAGAGTTATCGATCCAGCACTCCCAAGACGTTGGTATACGCGGGGTACCGGGGATAGTGATTTGGAAAAAGGGCGGCAAGCACATGCTAGTAGCCATGGGGTACCACGATATAGACTGGTTCATGGAGGCTATTAAGTGGATGAAGACGCACTAGCTCATTTTTAGCAATATTTGTTTCATTGTTCTCGCGTTCTCGAGCATCCAGTGATCGTTGTTGAAGAAGACGTAGATACGGCGAGGACGTAGGCCTAGGATTTTCTCCGCTAGCTCAGCAAGCTCCTCTACGCTATAGTCATGGGCATACCAGTATAGCCTTCCGTGTATCCTGAGATAAACCGTGTCATTGCTACGCTCTATATACGTGCCTATGGGAGAGTCTATAGAGACAAAGGTAGCGCCGAGCTCCCTGCACAGCTCCACGCCTCGTCCTGTATCAAGCCACGATGAGTGGCGGAACTCGATCGCTAGTTTCTCGCCAAGGCCCGCGTGACTAGCAAATCTCCTCAATCTCTCCACATACTCCTCCCTCGCATCGAAGCTCGGAGGAAGCTGCAGCAAGTAGAAATCAACTATATCCTCCTTCTCCATTGGTGCAAAGAGTTCGTAGAACCGCTCCCATATCGGTAGGGCCTTCTCGTTTAAGCGCCTCGTATGGCTTATGGAGCGATGAATCTTTATGCTCCATCTTAGCCCCTTGCCCTTCCTAGCCCATGACTTGACCTGGTTCGGGTAAGGGAAGCGATAGAAAGAGGCATTGAGTTCGACAGCGTTGAGTCCACTATGTTGCACGTACCAGTCTAGGCTACCGCCTAGGTTCCAGTCATATAGCCACCCAGATGTGCCGACATAGATCTCAGGCATCTAGGAGGCCCGTGTACTGGAGTAAAGTATGTAAAGGAATACTATTGCTTACGGCGTCTATTCTCATACTATTCTTGCTACTCGTTACTCAGGGTAAACATACACGCTTAGACCATGCTCTCTCAGTATTGTGGCATATCTCTCCATTTGTGGCTTGGGCGCCTTTCTTACGGCCCTTTGCCGGGGCAGCGCATATACTGTGTAGAGGTTAACGCGGTTAGGGCTAATTGACTTGGCTATGCATGCTAGCTGTTCTGCGTCCCAGGGCCAATAGTTAGCTAGGCCATCGGTCTCGAACAGCATTACTTGCAGAGCTATTGTGCCGTGGAAGAAGCCCCGGAGCATTATTAGGCACTCCAGTATATCGTGTAGCTCTATGCCCGGTGCTGGCTGGTTTATTGCACTGAACTTCCAAGGAACTGTTGTGTCTAGCTTGGCCTCTACGTGGTCGAGGTATTGGAGGGCCTCACGCACCGCTGGGCTGCAGAGCCTCGACGAGTTCGTAAAGAGACCGATGCTTACCCTTAGCCCCTTGTCCTCAACATATTCTCGCACGGCATTTGCTATCTCAGCGAAACGTGGATGAAGGGTTGGCTCACCATTGCCCGAGAAATCTATTGCTCGTAGCTTCTCGGCTTCACTGCCTAGTCTTCGAAGCGCGTAATG
>JALVKZ010000253.1 GCA_027033675.1 Pyrodictiaceae archaeon
CAGTATGCTCTGCCCCAGGCATAGATACTGGTGTCGCTGTTGATGCCGAAGCGCTACTATGTAGTACTTCCGGTGCCGTTGTAGTCCTCTTCGTTGTTGTCATGGTCGTTGTAGTCGGTGTAATAGTTGTCCTGGTTACCTTCGCTACTAATCTCGTGGTCACTTGGCTAGAGAGCCCCTGGGTAACGTTATTGATGCTAGTGATGATGCTCTCTTTCTTAATGATTTTTTTCGGCGGGTTTTTGGCTTGTTCAGCCATAGTGAAGCTTAGCGGCAGGTACATAGTGCCGGGGTTCACTTCAATAACGCTTCTAAGGCATTGCGCAATACTAGCTCTGCTATACTCGGCGCCACTACGTGCATAGATTATCACGAGGCTGGGCCCCTTAGTATGGTTAGAGGCATAGATAGCGGCTCTGAGTGAGTCATTGCACTCAACTGTCTCTACGAGGTCTAAGTGCTTAGCAGACAAGTTCCCTGCGACATAGACAGCAACGACCCGGTACCCGGTCTCGGCGTAGGCCATTGCGTAGAGCACAGCCAGGACTAGTAAAACAGCGACAATGACTAGGCCTCTCTGCAAAATAGTGCCGCCTCCCCCAAGTGCTACTAGCTAGGGACTAGGAGGCCCTATTAGTCTAGGGTATCGAACACCTCGTTCCACTCCCTTGGCTTTAGAGGAACAAGACTTGCTAGTATAGCCTGGAAGAGGTGAACCAGTAATGGGTAGTTCCCAATCCCAGCTAATGGTTGCGCTAGTTACCATAATAGCGCTTGTAGCAGGGATAGCGATAGGAGGTCTCTACTTCGGAGCACTAGGCAAATCCAATACGATAACGGCTCAGGGAAGCAGTACCTATACTAGCACAGTTACCGTTATGGGACAAGCACAGACTAACGCCTCCGTATCCGGTATCACAGAGTCATCAATACCCGGGCTATCAATGTCCTGGAACCAGGTAGAGAAGTTAGCAAGCATGCTGGGCGCTGGGAGGGAAGCACAGACACTAGTGTACGCGCCGAGAGTCACGACTACGGCCACCCTTGTCCCGGCATACACGTCGGGGGTAACTATCGTAAAAAGCACCGAAGCGTCGGTGTCCCAGGTAGCTGAGGTACAGCAGCAGATATCCGAGCTGGTTATGCAGCCCGCGGAAGTAGCGCTGCCAAGTGGTGCCCGTCTTTACTATAGTGGTACTAATGTACAGGTTAGTGGTGTGGATGAGCCAGACATAGTCAAGACAAATGGAACACACATATTCATTGCACGGGGCCAGCTCGTCGAGATATACCGTGCCCATCCCGCTGACAAGCTAGCGCTACTAAACACGATCAATATCAGGAAGATAGTTGAGAAGCTTGCTGGTAAAGAGTACTTAGCGCTAATAACTAATAACAAGACACAAGTAATAGCGTCTGTAAAGAGGAGCGTCTACGTATCAGGGCTCTTTGTGGAGAACGATAAAGTCATAGTAGTGGCGACCGAGGCTCGTTGGCCCGGCCCGTTACAGCCAAGGACATGGATCCTAGTCCTAGATGGTAGCGGTAAGGTGGCTCGCTATGCTGTTATGGATGGCTACTTCTACGACGCGAGGCTAAGCAACGAGACACTCGTGCTAGTTATGAGCCTGGGTAACATAGTTCGCCCAATACTCCTCCTAGGCTCCTCCAGAGCCGTAGCGCCAGCGCCAGTACTCGTCGGCGCACCCACGGTTCAGACAGTGGTAGCGAGCATAGACCTAGAGACATGGAATGCCTCAACAATCTCGCTGGTAGGTGCTACGCCCTCCTCGCTATACATGACACCTAGCGGCGACATCTACGTGGTACTACCTGGCTCAATAGAGCAGCTACAGAAGCTAGCCTCGATGAGCCCCGAGGAGGCAGCGAAGAAGCTCAAGGAGCTAGTCATGCGCAGATACTACGAGAACTCAACAATACTACACCTAAGAGTAGCCAAGGGTGCTAAGCTAGAACTAGTAGCAACGGGCAGTGTTCCCGGGCGTATATGGAAGCAGTGGATGATAGACGTGTACAACAACACCCTACGGATAGTCACGGAGAGCTGGGAGAAGGGCCTAAGAGTAAGCCTCTACATACTAGACGCTGAGACACTAAAGCCCATAGGTATGCTGAGAGACATAGCCCTAGACGAGAGAGTACATGCAATAAGATTCATCGGCGACACACTATACCTCGTGACCTATCGCAACGTTGATCCCTTGTTCGCGATAGATCTAAGCAACCCAGCCAAGCCACGAGTAATAGGCTACGTAAAGTCACCTGGTTTCGACGAGTACCTACACCCTGTCACAAAGAAGCTACTAATAGGCGTGGGGCGCGAAAAAGGATGGGTGAGGCTAACACTCTATCGTATAATGAGTAACCGCAGCGTAACAATAACGGCGAGGCTCTACCTAAAGGGCTACACGTGGAGCCCGGTACTAGACACTAGGAGGGGACACAAAGCCTTCACTCTTGACCCGTTACACGGCTACATATTGATACCAGTGAGGACGTGGAGATGCTACTCGGTACAAGAAGGTATAGCCGTGGTAAAGCTATACACAGAGAAACCCGATATAAGACTAGTAAGAGTTCTCCCGCATAGATACCCTGACCGCGCAATATTCATAAACGACATACTATACAGTGTCTCATCCACTAACCCCGTTGCGAGAATAAAGGCCTTCGACGCTAAGACGCTGAAGGAAATAGCCTCGGCACCCAAGCCCATGGCTGCGACAATAGCACAGATAACAAGCAAGCCG
>JALVKZ010000254.1 GCA_027033675.1 Pyrodictiaceae archaeon
TAAAGCTTGCAGAAAACCTTGATACGACTAGTCTGCGCTTTGGCAAATACATAGGTGAAACAAGCAAGGATAAAATATTTCTCAAATGCAATAATGGCTAGTGCATCATTAATTACATGACCACCGCTACTATAAGCGCATTAATGCACGCTCAATAGCATTAATACTGTTTACTATAACTACCTTGGCTCCCGTACCGTTAAGGCATAAAGGATAGCTGCTAGAAGGTGTAAGTATAACAACATGCCATCCGGAGCTCTGAATCCATGCTACTTGATTACATATATCAGTCTCTGTGTAGGGCCTAACAGTTTGTTTAAGATCACTGATTAAGACAAGCCTTGAAGCACCAATACCCTTGACAGCAGCATCTAGTGCTGAGACTATGTTCGTATATCCGCTAAACTGCGTAGAAAAGACTAGCTCAATAAGCTTATGAATGTTGACCTTGTTTAGCTTGTTAAGTACGTATACATTCTCGTCAAAGAATACTATCCTTTTTACGAGAGGCGCTAATGCAGCAGCCGAGAGCAGGGCCGCAATAGCATAGTCGCGCATGCTGCCACTCTTATCAATCACTAAGACAATACTCCTTATCCTCTTATTACTCCTAACAGTTATCGGGTTCGTTTTCATTCTTACCATATTATGTATTGTATGTCTAGTCGATATCCTACCAAACCCACCTCTAGTAACAGCGACAGCGGCTCTTCTACCCTTACTCAAGAGGCCAGCATATCTTCTGGTAATAATGTACAGAAGCCTCATTGCATAGTGCTTAGTACGGGGATCAGCGCTGCTAGCTACGCTGCTTAGTAACTTAACTGCCTCAGTGAATGAGAGATCCCTTATAAGCGACTTTAATGCCGCATAACTATTTCCCGTAATCAGTGTGCTTGCCTCGTAACTAACCCTCTCATAGATTTTCTTTAGTTCAGTAAGTGCTTCCTTATCCCTAATCTGACTTAGCATCTCTTTTGCTTTCTCCAGTTCAGCTAGCGCGTAGTCCCTATAAGCTTGTTCACCTTGACCAAGTATACTCTTAAAAAGCATCTCACGTGCCTCTACTATTTTCGATAATAGAGCTAGTTCAACTGAGCCAAGTTCTTTCTTACGAGCCTTTTCAAGCAGAACATTGTTTGTGAGTATAACTCCGAGAGCCTTCTTATGTATAGGAGGAACCCCTAGCGCCTTAGCAGCTATCTCAACTCTATTCTCGTTATCTCTATCACTTAGCGCTATATCTAATAATTCCTCACTACTAACACTCCTTCTTAAGCGATCTATTAGCCTTGGATTTGCCTTAATGAGTTTATTGAGTAATTTCTCCTCGAGTATTTTCTCCCTTAGAGCAATATCTAGTACAAGCCTGGCCTCGCTTTCGGATAAGTGGTTACGCGAAGTAGCTATCCGCGATAAGACATTAGCAACATAACGTCTTAGAGGCTTACTTCTGGCATACCTATAGATTCTTGCCAGTTGCTCTATCCCTAGCTTCTCGAGGTCAACATAGTGGGGAAGCTCACTGCCAAGACGGGCAGCAAGCGATAAAACAAAATCATTCCTACTCCTACCGGCAATAGCACTAGCCACGGCTTCGCGATAACTACTTGAGTTCTTAGCTAGTCTCCTAGCTATGTCCTTTATAGCTTTCTCGGATACAACTCGGGCTCTTGATCCTTTGCTTCTAATAACTCCTAATAATCGTAGCCTAGCATAAGCTGCCTGTACATCATCACTGATTCTGCCCCTTAAACTAATACTAGAGCCCGGCCCTACTCCCAGCTTCTCCAAATCCGACTTAATACCACGAATGATATCCTTTACACTATCCTTGTTGCTAGTATTCAAGACAAGATCAGAGAATTTCCTAGAATCCCCTTTTCTCTTACAAAGCACCGAACAAGCAACAAACATTATGTCGTCGTTAGTCAATGTACCTCCTTGAAGTGTAGCGTAAATAGAGAGAATCCTCGCTAGTTCAACAAGCTCTGCTGTAGAAACCCGTATTCCACGGCTCCTAGCATTCCTTGCCAGCTTATTTACAAGATTTATGATAAACTCGTCGACACTGATTGAGGCACTAGGGACCGAATTAGCTTGAGCCTCCAAAGACTCTTCCCAATGCCTCATCCACTATCTCTCCCTCTTCAACACGCTTATACAATACTATTGTTGCGGCATCAATCACTTCTCTCACCGACACCTCGTCTCGGCCTCGTAGCGCAGCTAATCTACCAGCAATTCGGGTCCATAACACAGTATCGGCTGGCCCAGGTTTATACGTGGCTTTTTCACGAAGAACATTAACAACCATTATCATCTTCTTTAGTAGCTCATTACTAATACGAGTAGCCGCGTCATAGCGCAGCCTTACAATTTCGAACTCAAGCTCTGGGGAAGGATAGTTAAACTCAATGCGCACGACCCTTCTAAGAAAGGCATCACTCAGCTCACCCTGTGCATAGTCCTCGGGATTACTTGTAAATATTATCTGGAATCCATCGCCTCTAGCCCAGAATACACGCTTAATCTCAGGAACAATAATTCTCCTCTTATCGATTATATCAAGCAATAGGTTCTGGAACTCCTCACTACTCCTCCTTATCTCATCAACAAGAACGCCGGCGTCAAGTATTAAGGCGGCAAGCAATGGGCGTGGCATAAAGCTTGTCTCATTAAACCCATATTTAAGGGCCATCAGTGGATGAAAATCGCCTATGATTCTATACTCGTCATAATTCTCGCTACAGGGTATGATAAAAGCAGGCTTACCAGCCCATAGAGAAAGTATAGCCTCACCTATCTCCGTCTTACCAGTCCCGGGAGGCCCTTCAAATAAAACAGGTCTTCCAGCGAGAAAAGCGGCAACAGTCAAAGTAATAACCTTCTCATCGACAATAAGCTTGTATCTATTCTTAAGTTCTCTTCTTATAAGATCCGGGTTACGCATAGGTTTTTGAGCTTTTTTCTCAATAATCTGTCCATAAATTTGCCTAACCTTATCCTCGATAAACTCGTTGCCCCCTATAAGAGGCTTCTCGTTGCCAGGTCCCAGATAGCTCTCAAAGACCCCTATGTCATTAGTGCCGTTGTCCATACCTTTACTCCCTTTCTAAGAGCTTGTACACGTTACCCCCTAATTATGCGAAGTGTGCACAACCAATACCATAGGCTAAGTAACAGAAGCAACATATAATATAATTAGCCCCAGTAACACACTTTATCTAAGCAATGAGGGAGACAAGCTATTGACGCACATTGAGCCAGTACTTTACAGCGTCTGGATAAGAAGAGGCCCGGACATAGAGAAATACGACCTAGTATTTAATGAGACTGGAATAGAGTTACGATTTCTAGGTGGGTACTGGGTCTCCTTAAGACCGAGAACCGGGTTACAAAGACGAACAGACCTATTCATTTACAGCTTAAGGAAACGAAAGGCCAGGCAGAAGGGTGTTGAGGCAATACACATAGACTACTGTGATATAGCTAGATATGAACTAAAGAGGCCGCAGCAGAAAAGGAAGCAGAACAAGGTGGGTACAACAAGTGTACTCGTAGAGCAAGAATCGGCGCGCCTAGTACTTGTGCTAAGGAATGGCAAGCTAATCGAGATAGATATATCGCCTAAAGTTTATCATATAGCAAAATCATTAGTGAAAAACTATCTTATAAAAGGGCTTGAGAAATGCCGTAAACAAAACAAGGGGCAATGAAGAGGGCCCGATAATCTGAAACAATGCCAGGCCCTTTCGCAGTGATGAAGGATCAACCGTCGGAGCCACTTATATCCTAGCTTATCTAGCTTATCTTGACGCATCTATGCTATACACCTTTACACCAAACACGGTATCAGTCCTGTTCTCTTGGACGATTTCCTCGACGCGCCTCTGTAGCTCTTCTAAGTCGGTATTCCCAGCATCTATGTCCACGTAGTACAGCTCTGGTGTAACCCTTGACTTACTAAGCTTGAATTCAATACCATTGTCCCGTAGAGCGGTAAGTATTCTTTCTGCGTCGCTCGAGTAATAGGTATTGAAGACTAGGCGAACGGCTCTTCGCCCCTTAGGCATGGTTACCCATACCTCACTATGTAGTCGTCTATGTCCATAATAGTTGCACAGGTTTTTAAATCAGTCACTGGTTTAAGCCCCTTCTTCTCCACGTATTCAGCTATGCTACTAAACTCTATAAAGGCGTTCTTAGCCGCCTCAAACTCGTTTGGAAAAACCCTTGGGATTAAGTTAACATTTCTACTTAGTTGCTCAATAGTCTTCTTATTATTAGCTACCCAGTCACACTTACCTGACAGCATTAGTTTTCCGCTTGGCATCTCGAGAAGCAAGGGATACATCTTGCAAGCATACGGCTTATCCCTATGTATCCTACAGCGGTGCCTTTCCTTGTCATAAAAAGGACAGTATCCTCTTATAATCCACCTATAGAGCGTTATAATACATGATCCCTCGCTATCTATGTATACTTGTAATGGTTTAAACTCCAGTGAAACACCAAGGTTCTCGGCAAGTTCTTCAAGCAGTCTCTTCTCCCAGGGAAAGACAGTTGGCATCTCATATTCTCTCTCGAAGTAGCAGCAATGATCACAATATAGGCACTTAAATCTTGGAAGCCGTCCTCTCATTACTGGTAACCCTAAAGCCCTAGTACCAGTTACTCCCTTGATATGAGCAACGCTTCTGCGGTGATGAGGGGTGCAAACGCAGAAGGAGCTTTACTAGATGACGAAAAGAACCCGTCTGAGCCATTTTCAACCCATTGGAATAGGCCTCTGAAGAAGGGGATTGGTCAGCATAGCGTTATGCTCAGTACTCGGCAAACACTTCATCGGCTCCGAATAGTTAGGAAAAATTATAGGGGTTGATTAATCCCTAGCGCTACTTGGTGAGCGAACAAATGGGTGGCAGACAGAGAACAACTCTGTTCATGACGGCTGAGGAGAAAGCTACTTCAAAGACTAGGGAGATAAAACAAGTAAAGACCAAGAAGGGTAAAGGTAAACGATAACGATATCTTTCATCCACGAACTATTTATCTAGTTTTTATTGCCATGTTACTAATAGTGTGCTATGCCGCATCTTCTTCTGGTAGTGTTGAAGCCGGTGTGCCGAAAATTGCCTGCTAAGAAGCGCCGATGCAAGCTAAGTATTGCGCTGGCGGCATCGTACACGCTAACCGAGCCATCGCTACTACTTAAGACAATAAAGATAGGTGTCCTTGGAAGACTATTAGCAGTATTCAGAGTCAATAATGTGATCTTCTTCATAGATCGCGCCGACGCTTGGAGGGAGGCTAGTCTTGCCAAACGAATACTAGAATACATGCTCACGGCCCCCTATCTTCGCCGATACATTTATCCTCCTGATGTTCCGGATCTACGCTATGCAGGAGTACTACCCCCGCTTCAGCTTCCCACGCATGGTGTCAGGGGCCCGCGCGAGGGGGAGATTCGGGAGGCCCTTATACTCAGGCCAGTGAGGCAAGGTGCAGTAGTAGAGGCAGGACTGGGTAAGCCAGTACTTGTAAGATCGAATAGGAAGTATAGGAGAGGGCAGAGAGTACTAGTAAAAATAGAGTCTCTTTCTCCTATATCAGTAATTTTGTTACAAGAAGCCAATGTATACTCGGGTTTCTCGGTTCATATAGAGGAGTCCCTTACAAGACTTTTACGTAAATATCGTAACAAGTACTATGTTATTGCGACCAGCAAGAAAGGCGGCGCTATGGATATAGAAAACCTACGCGCCAAGAGCAACTCAGTATGTAATAAAGGCATACTAATAGTGTTTGGCTCGCCTAGTGAAGGTTTATTCGAGCTAGCTGAGCGCGAGGGGGAAAAGCTAATTAGCCTCGTAGACGAGGTCGTGAATACTATTCCCGGCCAAGGCACACTAACAGTTAGAGTTGAGGAAGCTATAGCAGCGACCTTAGCAATCCTTAATTTATTCCTAGACTAGTTTTGTACTCATCTCTCTCATTGCTTTATGCGTTGACGCGTAGGGATAAAAACGAGTAGGGGTAGGGACTGGCTACGGGAGCACGGTAGTAAGGAATACGGCGGTGGTGCAGCGTGGGTGCGAGGAAAAAGCATGCGCCTAGACGAGGCAGCCTAGGACTAAGGCCCCGGAAGAGAGCATCAAGGCTAGTACCTCGCGTAAAATCGTGGCCAGAGATTGTGAGCGAGAATCCACTACCCCTCGCGTTCCTAGTCTATAAGGCTGGTATGACACATGCATTCATAATAGACGATACCCCTGGCTCAATGACTCATGGAAGAGAGATATTCATTCCCATAACAGTTCTTGAGGCACCCCCGATGATAGCTGTAGCGCTCCGCGTCTATGGTTATGACCCCAATATAGGGCTCTATACCCTGGGCGAGGCCTGGGCACAGCCGGAGACCCTTATCAATCAGTACAAGCTAGATATAAACCGGGCTATTCCGCGCCTAAGGTTCCCCGATACTGAGAAGGCGGTAAAGAGGCTAGAAGAGAAGCTTAGCGACACCTATGATGTGAGGATAATAGCGGCAACACAGCCACGCCTAGTAGGTGGGCTGAGCAAGAAGAAGCCAGACCTAATAGAGATAAAGATAGGTGGTGGTAAGGGCCTAGAAGAGCGCTTCAGCTATGCAGTGAAGATACTTGGCGGCGAGATAAAGATAACCGACGTATTTAAGGAAGGACAGTTAGTTGACGTTATAGCAGTCACCAGAGGCAAGGGGTTCCAAGGCGTAATAAAGAGATTCGGGGTAAAGGAGCTCCCGAGATGGCACAAGCACAGAAAGGGTAGTAGAAGCGGCCCGGGTACCCGTGGCCCGGCGACTACGTTCTCTTGGAGCGAGGTGCCACAGCCAGGCCAAATGGGATATCATAGGAGAACAGAGTATAACAAACGAATCATTAAGATAGGCGAGAACGGCCTAGAGGTAACGCCCGCAGGCGGCTTCCTTCACTATGGTATAGTGAGGAACACATATGTACTGCTCGCAGGCAGTGTGCCAGGTACGCCAAAAAGACCAATAGTGTTAAGACACCCCGTGCGCCCGACATGGACGCCGGAGGCTCCTCCACGGATCACGTTCATTAGCTTGCAGAGCAAACAGGGCAACTAAATTAGCCAAATAGTACATGAGGTGAGCTAGCATCATGGGTAGCCTAGTAGGCTCAACGATATTCCTCCTGGCCCGTGAACCAGCAGTCGTACCAGTATATTCCCAAAGTGGCGAGAAAGTTGACGAAGTAAAACTCCCTAGGGTATTCGGTTTACCAGTGCGAGTTGACCTCATAAGGCGGGCATTCTTTTCCGAGTTCACTGCCAGGCTTCAGCCAAAGGGCCGCGACCCCCTTGCTGGCAAGCGCACAACGGCAAGGAGCTTCGGGGTAGGCCTGGGTATAGCGAGAGTACCAAGAATACCTGGTCTTGGCAGAGCAGCATTCATAAACTCGGCTGTGGGTGGTCACTTAGCTCATCCCCCTAGACCCGAGAAGAAAATACATGAGGAGATAAATAAGAAGGAAAAGAAACTAGCCACGGCCTCGGCGCTAGCAGCAACGTCAATCAAAGACTTTGTACTAAGGCGTGGCCATGTATTCAGCGCAGATCACATACCAGTAATCTTGGTCGATGAAGTTGAGCAATCAATAACAAAGACCAGAGAGGCTCGCGAGCTATTAGAAAAACTAGGTCTATGGAGCGATATCGAGAGGGCCAAGGAACGCACACGCATACGTGCTGGCAAAGGTAAGCGCCGCGGAAGGCGATACATAACACCTAGGAGCATACTCTTCATACTGAGCAACCATAAGTCCCTATTCGCCCAGATAGTAAAGAGCTTTCCCGGCGTAGACGTAGCTGAACCGTGGAGCGTCAACGTGCTACAGCTCGCTCCGGGCGCAGTACCGGGCCGTCTCACGGTCATAACCAGGACAGCTCTCGAGGAGCTCTCGAAGCGCTTTGACAGCATAATATTCAAGGCCTAATACGAGGTGAGCATAGATGGGATTAGAGA
>JALVKZ010000255.1 GCA_027033675.1 Pyrodictiaceae archaeon
ATACCAATGGAGCCTCCATGGATAAAGAGCAAGGTTGTTGAGCAGATAAGGCTCGAGGCGCTAACAGCCATAGAGCCTTGATCAAAAATGTCGGCGTTAGGACTTTCTGGGAGGAAAAGCGTCAGCAAACCGCGGCAATGAGGCTCCGCATCCCTTGCTTCCTCGGGCAAGGGTGGGCTCATCACCGCCGAGATTATTGTTCCCTTCAAGACTATTGTATAAGGATTACGTATGTCTTTCTCTTCTAGTATCCTCGCCTTGGCCCTAACGTTACTCTGTGATTTCGAGTTCTAGCTTCACCGGGGTCTCTGAGCGCAGTGTATCCGCTACAGGGCAGTATTTCTCCGCGTTATGGACGAGCTCCTTGACCTTCTCGGGATCTGTGCTACTCCTTACTACTAGGCGGAGTCTAGTGTCCTGAAGCCCTGGTTTAGCTTTCCCGATAAATCCTCTCGGATCCACGTAAGCCTCGGCTACAGCCTCTATACTCTCTATGGCTACATTGTTACGCTGTGCGTGCAGCCTTAGAGTCATTATAAGGCAACCAGCTAGCGCAGCTAATAGAGTCTCTAGGGGCGTCGGGCCTTGGTCGGTTCCCCCGCTCTCCCGGGGCTCATCTAGTACTAGTTCGTGGCTCCTAGCCTGTGTTCTCACTAAGTAGCCTTCCTGGTTCCTTGCGACCACTCTTATGTGTATGAGTTTCAAAATATTCACCGTTTTTTGATAACTCTTCTCCACGAGCTAAAGAACCGCTTCCCGGAGACTACATCTTATGAACCACTACGCGTCCTAGGGACGAGTCTATAGCCTTCTTGCAAAGAGACGGAGAAGCGTCAATAGCTACTATGCGCCTCCTCTTAGCGACTATACTATCAAGTACCCGTAGGGACTCTGTGCGAACCACGCATGTTCCAAGCATGCGCCACGGCTCCCATAAACGGAGCGGCGTCCTTATCCCTCTTAGCTTTTTGACCATCTCTGAGAGGCTAGGGGTGTAGCCCTTCTCTCCAGGCACTACGTGGTGATAGATACTTGACACGTAGTTATTGAAACCCACGCGTATGCGGTGAAGAAGATACTCGATTGCATCGCTGGCACCGTACAGCTTCACTATGCGCGAGTCCGTGTAAAGCTCCTCGCCGAGAATATGGCTAATAGTAGCCGAGACAAGGCCAGCTGATATGCTTACAAGCTTTTCCACGCGCCCACCATACGGGGGCCCATTACTAATAATTATGCTTATCTCGTCGCTCACAACTAGTCCGCAACAAGCATTAAACTCCTCTAAGAGCCTCACCGTGGCAGAGACAAGTGCTCGGTGGACACGCTCATCACGGGGCCACTCATATTTATCCTTAAGCTTACGTCCCCAGCCAACGCCGTCGAGGCGCAGAGCCAGGGGCGGCTCAACATGGTACCCTTGGTATATTTCGCGGCTCTTGAACTTCTTCTCTAAGGCGCCGGGATTGAGCCCTATAATTTGCTCAGCAATGCTGACTACAATGCTAGCCGGAGACCAGCTTTCCTCAGACATAGAGCGCCCGTCCTCTGTCTAGGTAGGCGGTTCAGCCTCAATTCACTTTGTTAGAGAAAGAGTATTTTAGGCAACGTACCCGTGACCAGGAAGGAATCAGTGCCCAGACCACTCTACACAAGTACTTCGTTTATTAGCAAGTATTAGTGGAGGAAGAGGAAGCCATGGTTGTTGAGAGCCTTGTGCGCCCCGTCATCCCGCGCTTGCTAGGGGAGAAAGGCTTCATATACATTGCTAAGGCCAAGGAACTAGCAGCAAAGGGTATACATGTGGTAAACTTCGGTGTTGGTCAGCCCGATTTCCGTCCCCCCTCCCACGTGATAGAGATGGCTAAGAAGGCCCTTGACGAGGGCTTCACTGGGTACACCGAGGCTCAAGGAATAAAGGAGCTACGGGAAGCAGTAGCTGATTATCTTAACGAGCGCTATCAGGCCGGGGTTTCTCCTGACGAGGTCTTGGTTACCACGGGTGCTAAGACGGCTATCTTTATGTCGATATTTGCTCTTGTAGGGCCGGGCGACGAGGTAATAGTCCCTGAGCCAAGCTACTATGCTTACTCCGAGGCAGCTAGGGCTAGTGGTGCTAGCCCCGTCTTTGTCCCAATGCGTTGGAGAAGTGGCGAGGGCTTTAGCCTAGATCTTGAGGCACTTGAGTCAGCTATAACGAGTAAGACAAAGCTAATAGTGCTTAATAACCCCCATAATCCTACTGGCTCGCTCTTCTCTCCTAGGGATATTGAGGCTCTTTACGAGCTTGCTCGCAGGAAGAGAATAGTGCTCCTAGTTGACGAGATCTATGACAACTATGTCTATGATGGTGAGTTTCGCAGCATCCTTGAACAACCAGGCTGGAAGGACTACGTGATATACGTTAATGGCCACTCAAAGACATTCGCAATGACGGGGTTCAGGCTAGGCTACATAGCGGCGAAAAAAGAGGTAATAACAGCTCTGAGAAGACTTGCAGTCAACATCTATAGCTGCGCGCCAAGTATCAGTCAGTGGGCAGGGGTAGCGGCTCTCCGTGGCCCATGGGAGCCCGTCAAGAAGATGATAGAGGAGTTTAGGCAGCGCCGCGACCTCGTATACGAGGAGCTCACCAGGGTACCCGGCTTTGAGGTAGCAAAGCCGCGTGGCGCCTTCTACATATTCCCGCGAATAACGAAGGTGCTCGAGGAGACTGGGCTCTCGACAGAGGAGTTCTCAGAGAAGCTAGCAGAGGAGAAAGCGGTAGTAA
>JALVKZ010000256.1 GCA_027033675.1 Pyrodictiaceae archaeon
CGAGTATACTGAGAGAAGGACTTAAGCCCATGAAGAGGATAGCAGTCCACCTAACCCACAGCATTGAGGACGCAATAGATACTGCAAAGAGGCATGGTAGGGATATTGTGGTTCTTCTTATTGATACTAGGTGTCTTTATCGCAAGGGCTACCGGGTCTCTAAGGCTGGTAAAACAGTCTATCTCGTAGAGTATGTGCCTCCGGATTGCATAAAGATACTAGAAGGGGCTTCAACATAGTAACTACTCCAAGGCTAAGGCCTTGAGTGAGCAGTACACTGCTCTCAGTAAACTGGTTAGCGGCAAAAAAGTACTGGTAACAGCCTCCACGAAGGGAATAGGCTTCTTCGCTGCACGTGAACTGGCAAGGCTTGGTGCAAGAGTAGTAATTGTGTCTAGGAGCCAAGAGAACCTAGCCAGGGCAGCAAACGAGATACGTAGTTCCACGGGACAGAGCCCCGTCACTATTAGGGCTGACATAACGCTAAGGGATGGGATAGAGAATATGCTTAGCGAGGCATGGCGTAGACTGGGTGGGCTAGATGCAATAGTATTCAACATAGGCAATATCTCGTGTGAGCCGTGCTATATACACGAGGCAAGTTACGATGACTGGGTTGAGGCGGCTAAGCGTCACCTAGTAGCACCTGGCTACATAGCGTCACTCTACATAAGGAGACTCTTGGTGGAGAAGCGTAGCGGTGTAATGGTCTTCCTTTCATCGGTCTCTGTGAAGCACCCTATGCCTGTCTTCGCTTTAGCTGATACAGCCCGGGCAGGATTAGTACAGTTATCTAAGAGCATAGCTCTACGGTACGCAGGTAACGGTATAAGAGCCTATACAGTGTTACTAGGCAGCTTCGATACCCCTGGTGCCAGGAGGAACATAGCCAGGATAGCAGAAGAGCACGGAATAAGCTTCAAGGAGGCGTGGAGGAGATTCGTCATAGAAATGACTCCTCTAAGAAGAGTAGCTAAGCCAGAGGAGCTAGGCGCTCTCCTAGCCTACCTCCTGTCTCCCCTAAGCGAGTACATGAATGGCTCAACATTAGTACTTGACGGCGCTATGACTGGTTGTGTCTAGGTTAACTAGGGGTGCTGGAATGACTTGGCCCCGCTCTGGCAGCTAAGTATTTGCTTTATTATTACTCTGTTCTCGTTATTGGAGCGATAAGCCTCAACAACTGTGTCGCCTATAGATAATTCACCTTTCCTGCACAGCTCTTCCTCGAGCCTAGCAAGTCCCTCCTCGTAGCTCCCGGCATTGACTAGGAGCACGTCTAGGCGCCATAGTATGGACAGCTTCCTAGCTATACGCTTACTGGGAGTACCTATAACAGTGCGCACATATGGCCTCGACGCCGCTATCTTTGGCGGGAGAGAGCCACCTATGGAGAACACTAGTATAGCATCAGCACCAATAGCCTCAGCTGTCTCAACAATGCTACTAGCATAGGCCCACCTAGTCTCCTGAGGCGGGTACCGGTTTACAGCAATGTTCTCCTCGGCGCGCCTCAGTATCTTCCTTAGCCACTTAATGGTCTCAACAGGGTAGCGCCCAATAGCGGTCTCCCCCGTAAGCATTATTGCGTCAACACCCTGACTTACCGCGACATAGACATCAGTTACCTCGGCCCTTGTAGGGGTAGGGGAGTTCACCATGCTCTCCAGGACCTGGGTAGCAACAACGACGGGCCTTCCCCGTCTCCTCGCTTCATCTATTATCCTCTCCTGTAGCAGCGGGACCTCCTCTAAGCCATAGTTCATGCCCAGGTCGCCCCGTGCGACAACAACTAGGTCAGTTTCCTTAACTATTTGCTCAAGGTTCTCGACAGCACTCCGGGTCTCGATCTTAGCAGCTATTGCTTGCTCGCCGCCCTTATCACGCACGATTTTCCGGAGCACACGGAGATCCTCGGCATCGCGCACATAGCTTAGCGATATATAGTCAAAGTCATTGCGTACCGCGAAGTCTATTGCTTCGAGATCCCTCTCCGTTATAGCTGGCAAGCCGAACTCCTTGCCCTGGACAACTATCGCTTTACGAGAAGTTATTCGTGCAGGAGTAAGTGCCTCAACAATTACCTGGTCGCCGGCAACCTCTATGACGCGGAGACGGACACGTCCATCATCCATAACAATGATGTCCCCTTCTTCTATCTCTGCAAAGAACCTCCTAAGAGGAAGAGGAATAACCGCTTCCTCCCCGCTCTCCGCGTGCTCAGCTAGGACAATACTAGCCTTATCGCCTGGGTTCAACGTAACCGGTTCTTCTAGGATGCCTAGACGGATGCTTGGGCCAACAAGGTCGCCCATAATAGCTACGGGCCGCCCCAGCTTCTCCTCAGCTCTTCTAACAGCCTTGATAAGCTCTTCCCAGAGACCGGGATCACCGTGGGCAAAGTTTATCCGGAAACCAGTCACGCCCAATAGGATTAGTCTCTCAATAATGCTCTCCTCGCGCGTTGAGGGGCCGAGGGAGGCAATAATCTTCACGTGCATTGCATAGTCTCCTCGCCTTACCTAAGGAGAACCAGGCTCATAATATTCGAATCGCTGATAAGAGGTGCTTCTATCTCCTCCACGCCTACACTATGTAAACGCAAGTTAAACAAATTGGGTTAGTAAATCCCTTTAAAGCAACCACAAAACAAAAACTATTTCTACTCACAAATAACTATAAACACTAACACGGTGAACAACCCATGGCCAAGAAATTCGGAGAACTCATATACACAAAGGAGACCGGAGGACCAGTAGCAACCAAGGC
>JALVKZ010000257.1 GCA_027033675.1 Pyrodictiaceae archaeon
CGGGCACATACCTATTCGATTGCTCCAGGTCCCCCTAGAGTCGAAGGTCTTCACCTTAATGTGGGCGGGCAGGAACCTGTTCCACTTTTCCGTCGTCACCCTGACACCGGCTATCTTGACCCCGCGTTTAGTGCCGTACATGCTTAGAGGGAGGCTCTGCTCTGCAAGGTGGGGGGTCCCGCATAGGCCGCAGATATAGGCTTCTTCGGGCTTTATATCGCGGAACTCCACGTCGGTGAAGCTAATATTTACGAAGAGGCTCTCTATCGACCTATCTAGTACTGGGTACATAGGCTCGTCTCCACCCAGGAGTTCCCTACAGTAGAATAGCCTGGCAAACCTCGACCACAGCTTGTTCCTTAATTCATCCTTAGAGATGCTCAACTCAGCGCCCGGTATGCTGGTTTTCCCTTCCTTCTCGGCCTCGGCAACACTCTCGTAGTCCAGTATCACCAGTTTAGCGGTATCCTCGTCGCACCCGACTCTTAGGTCGTCCCAGCTGGCCTCGAGGACCTCTGGTAGCTCGTCCTCATAGGTTATAACGTAGAGGCCCCAAGGACTCGCCAGAGTAACCTGATCGGCGCTCCGAATGTACTTGTTGTACAGCCTGAGTGTTATGTAGCTCCTAGCGAAGGGCTGGGGGATCATCACGCCATAATAACGCACTGTTAAGTCTTTGTCCAAGTGTTGAACCGTCTCCCGCAGCCAGTATAATAGCTGTAAGCCCTGGAATCTCCCCTGAACCATATCCCCTATATGGCACAATGTGACTACATGCTCGGGGACCCCCTTCACCGGGTTATGCTTACCGCATGCATCAACGTCAACGCCTGACTCAACGTACCTATAGTATTCACGTAGGCCCAGTTCGTCAAGCTTCTCCCGCAGGTACGCCTTGGCGGTCTTAGGGGAGGATAGGCCGTCCTTCACGAGCTTCTGGTGGATGTCGTGCGTGACGCCTAGTATAAACGCTAGTGTCTCCTTTTCCTCATCCAGACGGAGTAGCTCGCTTAGATCGCTGGAGACCCACCCGGTGCTTAAGCTATGGAGTAGTAGTGATATTGGCGCGTGATACTTCGCCGGCAACCCTGATATTGGCGGTGGTAGGAGAGTGTAGGCGGTTCTTACTCTGTCCTGTGGCTGCAAGACACCCCCTCCACTCTAATATTACTATGCTGTTATACTATTTAAGTGTTAATGGTAGACCAGGGATGCTAGTTAAACTAAAATATTGGAACAGCACCCTTCATGGCCACAGGGTAGAGGAAGACATGGCGAGAGCATGCCTCATACTCCCAATAGGCGTGAAGAGGGAAAAAGTTGAAAGAATACTAGCAGCGAGCGAAGTCCAAAGAGTCCAGTGCATCATAACCGTTACAATCCCAGGATACTGGGAAGAGAAGAAACCCCTTATAGCGGCGGCAAAATACCTTGCAGAGATGATAGGAGCCAGCTACCACGAAGTGGTCTTCGAGCCGCGAAGCCCGGAGGGTCCCTTAAAGCTATACAAGACACTCCTAGACGAGAAGCCCTCAAAAGTAATACTAGCCGGAGTGACGGGGTCAAGATACCTCTACCCCCTACTCTTCCAAGTCCTCCTCATGTACTGGCGGGTATCCGGGGCCGAGATACTACTACAACACGGAGTAGAAGGCGGAGACTACAGCCTCGAACCCCTACAGGGGTTCGCCTCCCCCGCCATGAGGCTGAGCAGGGTTCAACAAGAAATCCTCCGCCTAGTATACTCGAGCACTGAGAAGCTGTCGGGCAAGACCCTTATAGAGAAGTACGGTTACACTAAAAGCGTATACGCAGTATTAGCCGACATGGAGCGGAAAGGGCTCCTCCGAGTGAGGAGGGAAAGCATTGAGAAAACCCTTCCAGGCATGGTACTATACATGATGCTATGGGGCTGATCCTCTAATGGAGATTAAAGGCTACAGGGCATACCTCTACGTAGAGGCAGACGAGGAAGTACGCTTCTTCACAGGCCAAATAGTCAAAACCCTAGTCTACACTCTAGCCAAGGAACTACGCCTCTACAAAGGAATCAGGGGGATAATATCGGGAGTACACATCTCCCCCCTCTTCACACCCGGTAAAAAACATATGGAACTAGGCCAACTAGTCACACCCATATACACCTATAACAAGCAAGAAGAGACACACGTCCTCATACCCGTAGAATTAAGCGGGGAATACATGATCCACGTTGGAGGAGAAGCCCACCTAGTAGATAAGATAGCGGAAAAACTAGCTAGCCTAAAAGACAGACTAGCAATAAAAATACATGAAAACATAATAGTATTCAAGACAGAAGCCGTGGAAGACGTAACAGACAGCATAATAGAGAAGACGATAATACATGACCACGCAACCGTCTACCTCAAAGGACCAGTAAAACTCTTCAACGTATACACCCCCTCAAGACTACCAAAATACAATATCTCAGCATACGAGCTACTAATGACCCCCTACATGATACACCACCAATCCCCAACAATAACAACACAACTCGCAGTAAACGCCATGAAAACACTAGGCCTCCTAGTAGAAACCTACTACAGCCTCAACACAGTCAAACCAATACTCCTACCCTTCAAAGGAAAAGAACCAGGAATGATCGGAAAAATAACATACATAATAGACACTAACAACAAGCAAATAAAACAAGAAATATCAAAAATACTCTCAATAGGAGAACTAGCAGGAGTCGGAGAATCCCGACAAAACGGATTCGGAACAATAAC
>JALVKZ010000258.1 GCA_027033675.1 Pyrodictiaceae archaeon
TATACCCTTTCCCTGAGCTAACTAGTAGAGGGGGGACAGGAATGGGTAAAGCTAGGCTATCATTCCCGGATGCTAAATCATTCTACAACATACTCGACTCATTATCGAAAATAGTTGATGAGGTTAACATGACTATTACAAGTGAAGGGGTCAAAGCGGTAGCTATAGACCCAGCACACGTGGCACTCATAACAATAGAGCTTCCGCCAGAAAGCTTCATAGAGTATGAGGTTGAGGATGAGGTAGAACTTGGGTTTAATGTAGCGAATGTTGCTAAGCTCGTTAAGAGAGGTAAGAAAGGGGATAAACTGGACATAGAGGTTACTGAGGACAAGGTCACATGGTCTATAGTCGGTGCAGTAGTGAAAAGATATAGGATAAATAATCTAGAGGTACCTGTCCCCGAGATCCCCGAGGCGCAGCTTGAGTTCAAGATACGTGTTGCAATGATAGTTGACCCTTTCAGGAACGCCCTACGTGATGCAGAAGCGGTAGGGGATACCGTTGAGCTGGAGGCCCCGGATGAGTCAACACTTATCATAAGAGGTGTTGGCACAGCGGTTGCTGAGACAAAGGTTAGAAGTGACTCTCCTGCAGTAGTGGAGTTTAATGTGGAGGAGACAGGTAAGTCGGCTTATAGCATAGACTACTTGAAGCATGTGCTCTCTCTAACAAAGGTCGCTGATACCATAGTAGTAGAGTTCTCGCCGGATATGCCTTTACGGCTTCAATTCAAGCTGCCTGCTGGCGGTAATGTAACATACCTCTTGGCTCCAAAAGCTATATAGCGCGAAATATGAGGCAATACGGTTAAGAGAATATTCATGCATGGATGATGAAAGTCACCGGCTCAGCATAGTGTCATGGATGCAGAGGGCCAGGACAACTGACATCTCTATTTCTTTACTAAATCAATTATCGTTGTTGAAATGTATTGTGCTGGATCGATTCCTGTTGCCTTTTGAAGCCCTTTCCAGAGCGGTGAAGCATTTACCTCTATTACGTAGAAGTTTTCATTAGGCGCCTCTATTATATCAATACCTGCATAAAGTAGATTTAGAGCCTTTGTAGCCTCTATCGCTGCCCTAGCAATTTCCTCTCTAGGATGTGCAGGTATGGGTTTAGCTCCCCGGGCTATGTTTGTTTTCCAGCCCCTTGTTGCTTGTCTATACATTGACGCAACGACCTCGTTTCCTACAACGAATACCCTTAGGTCCATGTTACTTTCTTTCTCTATGTATTCTTGTAGGTATATTGGTTGATTAGCTCTTAGGAGGACATTAATAACGTGATAGGCCGTATCAATATCGCTTACCCGAAATGAGCCCAGGCCGAGACTGCCTATTATTGGTTTAATTACTGTATCTCCTACTTGCTCAACAAAGTGTAGCGCAATAGACGGGTTTTCCGTAACAATGGTCCTGGGTACTGGTAGGCCCTTTGAGGATAGGATTCTCAGGCTTGTGAACTTATCTCTCGCATTTATGATGCCTTCAACAGGATTCACTATGAGCACTCCTGAGTCCTCTGCAGCTCGTAGTACAGCTATCCTAAACTGATATTGTTCTATGGTTAGCCCCTGCCCAAAGCCTCGCACAATGATTGCGTCAACGTCTAGACACTTGTTTTGATACCTTACGGGGCACTCATGTCCTATCTCTGACGATATATATGACCATAGCATGTATATTGATGTTGCACCCTTATCTGATAAAGCTCTTAACAACCTCCTTGAACTCCAGGATGGTTTTGGCGAGTAATGTAACACAGCTATCTTGGGCAAGGCTAGCACCATCTACTTTCTCGTTTTCCTTAGCTCTGTACAAGCCTTGATTAAGATAAGTGATGCGTAAAGTGGAGCCGTTAGCGGGTCTGTATGCATTATTAGCTCGATGGCCTCTATGCTTTGTCTCTGGAGAAATGTTAGCTTGAACTTGGCTTCTCGGAGTATATCTGTCTCAATGTCTGTTAGTAGAAATAGTGCTATATTGTTGTTCTGTTGGTTTAAATTACTCATTAACATATGTGATAGTATAGCCGACAAGTTATATACTCTTGGGGTATATTTTTCCAGGAAAAGACACCACTCAAATATGTGTGAAGCTGGCATTAACGTAGGAGATGAGTAAATGGTTACTGTTGTGTTCTCTCTTCTTAGTTTTGATGTAATATTTAATAATATTTGCGAATATTTCTCTAATAGGTCATCGTATACTTGAGCTATGTTATTATACTCGTTTATTACTCTGTTTCTACGTATTTTAATCCCGCTATACTTGTCAACAAGTATTGTCACTAGTTTCGCTGCTGCTACCATGAAGGCAATTGGTATAGGTTCTTCACTTATCTCTACTCTATGCTCAGGTAGGTACTGGGATAATGTAGCTGGCAGTGGTGCTGTAAATGGAACGAGGTTGTTACCTGTCAGTCTAACTGTGGTCGCAGTCTTAGCTACGAGGTTCTCTGTACCAGGCTCTCCGAACAATATTACTAGCGAGTGCTCGTCATGGTATGGCAGGGTATGATATAGTATTTCCTCTCCGGAGACTAAGCGGATATTCTTTTCACTAAGTTGGCGAAGAGGCCAGTAAACCAGCTCGGCGGCTGCTTGAGCTAGCCCCGTGCCAAGAAAAGAAACGTAAATTGCATCATATGATTCTGCCAATACCTCTTTGATATCCTTTACTCGCTGAGCTAGTATCTCCTCTAACCTAGTTATGTCTTGCCGGGATATTTCTCTTAGA
>JALVKZ010000259.1 GCA_027033675.1 Pyrodictiaceae archaeon
CTTACTAGTAAAAGTCAAGATCGTGCCCGGAGTTAGGCTAGTCTGGCTAGGCCCCCCCGTGATGGCTGCCTCTGCTCTTTACCTGGCGGGATTCGCGCTGTTAACGAGGCGTGAGAACCGATGAGCCGTGTCCTCGAGGCCCACGGTGTCTGGAAGGCTTATCGTCCACGAGACTGGGTTTTACGCGGCATAGACCTGGTAATGGATAGCGGCGAGTTCGTCGTAATAGTTGGGCCGAACGGGAGCGGCAAGACCACTTTCCTCAAGATAGTCTCGGGGCTCCTTAGGCCGAGCAGGGGCGAGGTAAAGGTATGTGGGCACAGGCCCTGGAGCCCCGAGGCTAAGAGGTGCAGAGGCGTTGTTATGCATTGGAGCTTCCTTTACGACGAGCTAACAGTGGCGGAGAACCTCGGCTTCTACGCCTCGCTATCCAGGGCACAGGGATATAACCCGCGCCGAGATAGCCTCGTAGCCACGCTTGGTCTCAATAAGAGGCTTCGCCAGCTAGTTGCTTGGCTGAGCTTCGGGTGGAGGAAGAGAACCGACCTAGTACGAGCAATGCTGGGTAGCCCTAAGCTACTGGTGCTGGACGAGCCCCTCACTGGGCTAGACCCAGGCGCTGGTACAAGGCTACTCGAATTCCTCAAAGCATATGTCGAGAAGGGCGGCTCTGTTCTCGCAGCAACCCCAAAGGGTGAGGAGGAACTATTAAAGAGCGCTACTAGGGTATACGACCTCGTTAACGGGAAGCTCGTGGAGAGAAAGACCTAGGCCCCAGTATTTAGGACTCGTGATTTACATAGCTCTGTTCATAAGTTATTTTCTGGTCTCTTGAGAGGTGTATCTACAATGCCCAACACGGATAAGATAGCATACCTACTAGTAATAGTCTTCGTACTCGACGCGCTGGTCGGCAGCTATGCTGTCCTAAGAGCGCCTTACCCCGCGTTCGTCAATCTGGGTAGCCCTGCTGCTTACCTCAACATCTATATCCATGTCCCCGTGGCCATGATTAGCTACGTGCTCTACACCGGTGCCTTCATCGCAGCAATACTTTATCTCGCGAAGCACAGGGAGCGCTATGATCGCTACGTCTATGCCTTCACCCTGGTAGCAACACTGTACGCGGCCTATGTACTAGTCTCGGGAAGCATATGGGCCCACGAGTCATGGGGCTCCTACTGGAACTGGGACCCAAGGGAAACAGGAGTACTACTCCTCTTCCTAGCCTATTTGGTCTATTTCGCCCTTCGCTCAAGCATAGCTGATCCCGACCGGAGGCCAGTAGTGTCAGCGACCTATGCGATAGCTGCTTACGCTATGGTCCCGATAAGCTATGCTGCTCCAAGGATAGCTAGCTCGAGTCTCCACCCAACCAAGGCCCTCCTCCAGGGATTCATGGAGCAGCCCGAGGTAAGAGCAATATTCTATACCAAGGTATTGCTGGTGCTACTGATAGGGCTCCTAGCCGTAAAGCTCTACGTCGACAAAGAGGCATTATCACCTAGGGCCCGGAGAGCCCTAAAGCTATCAATCCTTGTCTCAGTACTAGTGATGCTGAGTATTGCTGGGTATCTCTCAGCCCAGTATAGTGGCGGGAAAGTGACCCGGGTCTACGCCGTGTTCGGCTCCCCCTCGGATGCCAAGCTACTAGTCAAGATGGGTAACGAGTTCACCAACATTACTATCGCTGAGAACCTATCCAAGTATGTTGTAGAGGGCAGGATAGCCCTCGTGGGCCACGTGGTGAAGCTCGTAGGCCTCCAAGACCACGCGGCGAAGAAGCTTGAGGTACTTGTGCCGAGCTGCGTTATACTGGACTTTATATTCTATGCCCTATTTATTTCGGGGCTAGGCTATACCCTGCTCCGCCGAGAAACAAGTATAGGGGAGGAAGAGCTATGAAGAAGAGCCTCAAGCTGTTCTCGGTAGCTGTCGCGCTCTTCATAGTATTCGCTGGCATAGGCTACTACGCTGTTAAGAGCAGTGCGTACATGGATGTCTCACAAGTGCTTAAACTGGACCACCGAGCCAAGGTCACGGTCCGGGGCTACCTGGTAGGGACGCAGTACGATGCACAGGCTAAGAAGCTGTATATTCTCCTAGAGGGCAAGGATGGCTCAAAACTAGTCGCTGTAGCAGACGCCAAGTACATCGAGGACAAGTATGGGCCAATACAGTACCTACAATGGGACCCCAACAACGTCGTGCTACAAGGCATATATGATCCACAGCACAAGGTACTGGTAGTAACTGATATACTGGAGGGATGCCACAGTAACTATGGCCAACCCGCGGCCCGAACCTAGCCTGCGCCACCTAGTCTCGCTCTTTTAGGACCACCCTTGTCTCCCGCCTGATCAATGCCTGCCTATGGTTAATGTTTAGTCGTTATTCTCGGAGCCAATCTCTAATACTAGGTCGTGCATCGCTACCAGCCTGTGAACAGTTGGCAGGGGCGGTGCAGCAGGTAATGGAGCAGCTTGTGGCACTGCTACGAAAAGACTTATTGACGACTAGTAGGCGGTGGCACGAGCTGGCCTCGCTAATCATAATATCTGTTGTCATAGGACTAGCTGTCGCCTATATGGTCTCTGGCCCATTAGCGCCGCTCGCTGAGCCCATTGATGCCTCCGTGGTGCTGGCTGCTGGCCAGATAATAGTCTACTTCATAGTATCGATCGCTGCTGGCTTCATAGCAGTACTGCGAGAGGCTGAGAAAGGGACTCTTGACGGGCTACG
>JALVKZ010000260.1 GCA_027033675.1 Pyrodictiaceae archaeon
CTTTCCTCGCCTACTATTGCTGCGAGGCTTCTTAGCTCTACTGCACGGCTATAGGCTGCGTATAGCTGGTCCGAGACGTTGGCGTGGTCTTCACGTGTCTTTCCTGGGCCTATACCCTCTTTCATTAATCGCGAGAGGCTCATAAGCACGTTGATTGGTGGATAGATGCCTCTATTGTGTAGCTCCCTGCTCAGCACTATCTGGCCCTCAGTGATGTAGCCTGTTAGGTCGGGTATAGGGTGCGTTATGTCATCGTTGGGCATTGTTAGGATTGGCATCTGTGTTATGCTGCCCTTCTTGCCCTTTGCTCTGCCAGCTCTCTCGTAGATCGAGGCTAAGTCGCTGTACATGTAGCCTGGGTAGCCCTGCCTACCAGGAACCTCTTCTCTGGAAGCACTTATTTCGCGAAGAGCCTCGCAGTAATTGGTCATATCTGTTAATATGACTAGTACGTGCATTCCTAGGTCGAAGGCCAGGTGCTCTGCTAGTGTTAGGGCGAGCCTCGGCGTGATTAGCCTAACGCTTGCTGGCTCGTCGGCTAGGTTTATGAAGAGCGATGCTCTCTTTATGGCACCGGTCTCTTCGAAGAACTTCTTGAAGAACAAGGCCTCGTCGTGCATTACGCCTATTGCTGCGAAGACTACCGCGAACTCTTCTCCAGTTCTTACCGTGGCCTGCCTAGCTATCTGGACAGCTAGCTTGTTGTGTGGTAGACCGCTTCCGCTGAAAATTGGTAGCTTCTGTCCACGAACCATAGTGTTCATGCCATCTATAGCTGAGACACCTGTCTGGATGAAGTCCTCGGGGTACTCTCTCGCTGCTGGATTCAATGGATCGCCGTTAATGTCTCTCCATACACCGCTGGTTATTGGGGGTCCTCCATCTATTGGGTCACCGAGGCCGTTAAACACTCTCCCTAGCATCTCGTCAGATACTTTGACCTCCAGTGTTCGTGCCAGGAAGCGTACCTTTGTACCTTTTGCGGAGATGCCCGTTGTTCCTTCGAAGACCTGGACAACTGCATAGCCCTGTGCTGTCTCTAGTACTCTGCCGCGTCTCCTCTCACCATTTGGCAGCTCTACCTCAACTATCTCGTCGTATGCTGCATCGCTTATACCCTCCACTATTACGAGGGGGCCTCTTACCTCCCTAATTGTCTCGTACTCGCGCACTACACGAGTAGACGCCTCAGCCACGGATCCCACCCATACAATTATTTTTGGGTAATAATCATGAATTATGGGCCTAGGCGGCTATAGCGGGGGCTGCTCTCTGCCCCTCCACGAGCTTCTGTAACCCCTCTATTAGTTGCTGCTTTATCTTGTCTATTTCCTCTACCTTGTCGTTAGGCACCTTATACCTTGTCATTACTAGTTCTCTCATCAGTACTGCTAGAGAGTCTCTTATCTGCTTAACAGTGACGCCTTTGCTAACAGCGTCTAGGGCTGCGTGGTAGAAGTCGATTATTGCTTCTAATTGTTTCCACTGCTTCTGTGGCGTAGCGAAGGCATCTATTGGGTCGAAGGCGTTTTGCTGCAAGAAGCCCTCTCTTATCAGCCTCGCTACTTCTAGGATTAGCTTGTCTTTCTCGCTTAGACCCTCTGTACCAACGAGTCTTACTATCTCTTTGAGCTCGTCCTCGCGTAGCAGTATGTCGTAGGCCTCGTCGCGGTACTGTTTCCACTTAGGGCTGACGTTCTTGTGCCACCACTCAGCAACCGTCTCCACGTAGGCCGAGTAGCTCATTATCCAGTTAATTGCCGGGTAGTGCCTACTATAAGCTAGGCGCGCGTCAAGTGCCCAGAAGACCCTTATGAATCTCTTAGTGTTAGCTGTGACGGGTTCGGTGAAGTCTCCACCAGGGGGTGATACTGCGCCAACAATTGTTACACTACCTACACGCTCCGGGGAGCCCAGGGTCTTGACTCTGCCCGCTCTGCCATAGAACTCTGCTAGTCGCGAGGCAAGGTAGCTTGGGTAGCCCTCCTCGGCCGGCATCTCCTCTAGGCGGCCAGCTATCTCCCTTAGCGCCTCTGCCCAGCGGCTAGTGGAGTCGGCTACGAGTAGTACGTCGTAGCCCATGTCCCGATAGTACTCTGCCATGGTGACGCCGGTGTAGATGCTTGCCTCGCGCGCCGCTACTGGCATGTTACTGGTGTTGGCAATGAGTATTGTTCTTTCCATCATAGGCCTGCCAGTCCATGGGTCCTTTAGCTTGGGGAAAGTTACCAGGACGTCCGTCATCTCGTTCCCGCGCTCACCACAGCCAATGTATATCACTACTCTGGCTGCGCTCCACTTCGCGAGGCTCTGCAGCGTTACTGTCTTCCCGCTGCCGAAGGGGCCTGGTATCGCTGCTGTACCGCCTTTTGCTATCGGGAACATGGTGTCTACTACGCGCCATCCTGTTAGGAGGGGTTCTACTGGCTCGAACTTCTCCATTATGGGCCTTGGCTTACGGACCGGCCATTTATGGTACATCTTGAGCTCTACTTCGCCCTTGCCCGGCACCTCTACTGTGGCTATTGCGTCCTCTACGGTATACTCGCCCTCGCTTGCAATCCACTTGAGAACACCATGTACATCGGGAGGTACGAGCACCTTGTGAGTTATCAGGGGGGTCTCTGGGACCTCACCGAGTATATCACCGCCAGAGACCTTGTCTCCAGGCTTCAGCCCGCTTGGCTTAAAGTGCCACTTCTTGCTACGGTCAAGCGCTGGGACCTTTA
>JALVKZ010000261.1 GCA_027033675.1 Pyrodictiaceae archaeon
CGAGCAGGAGTATTGCTAGGTATTCTCCGCGTAGCCTTAGGGCTGGTAGGCTTGCTAGCCAGCCAACTATGCCGCCGAGCACTAGTGCCACTACTATGGCGAATATGAGGAGGCCTATCGCTACCCCAGGGTGTGTTGGGAAGTACTTTGTGTTGAGCAAGTTTAGCGTCTCTGTGTTCTGTGCCAATACGCCATGCACCGTGACGCCGGGGACTACGTGGCTGGCTAGGGCGGCTGCTAGATGCGCGACAAAGTTGCCTACAACTATCCCGCCTATGCCGAAGAACATTGCGTGGCCAAAATCCGGTATACCTGTATGCCCCGCTTTGATATTGAGTGCTAGGGTCACTATGGTGTATACTCCTATGAATGAGAGTATCTGCTCCGTGAGTACTATCGCGTTAACCATCTAGGCCTTCACCTCCTCTGCTTTCTTCACCCTTATACCGCCTAGGCGGAAAACACGCTTCCAGTTAACCGAGGCAAGGCCCTCCGGGATGAAGAGCAGCGTGAGCGCTACGGCTAGCATCGAGAATACCTTGTCGTACTTCACTATACCTGGGCCGAATACAGGGCTTAGCAAGGGGACGAAGAACTTCTCTATAAGGCCTATTAGGAAACCGCCACCAATGCTGCCAGGGACGCTGTTAATACCGCCAACAATGCTGCCAGCGAATACGCTCACTATTATCTGGTCCGAGGGCGTTGTAGGTGATACAGGGGTGAGGTATACTGTCGCGAATATGAATAGGTACCCTGCTAGCCCCGCTATAGCACCTGCAATGAACCATGTTATGGCGAATACTCGGTCAACGTTGATTCCCAGTACTAGTGCTAGGTTGGGGTTCTCTATGGAGGATCTCATCATTACGCCTAGCTTGGTCCTAGTTAGCAATAAGTATAGCCCAATTATCGTTGCTAGCGCGAATATCATCGCGAGTATTACTGCGCCCCTTATGGTCACCGAGCCACTGCTTATGACTATGTCTAGGGAGTCCATTCTTAGGCTATCAAAGGCAACGCGGCCCACGAGGGAGACCGTCTTGACTGTTAATCTACGTATCTGTGGCAGCGTCATGTATATGAACAGTATAGCTATTAGTATGAAGTCAAAGCCGAGCGTCGATATCATCAGCGCCATGCTGCCAGCTCCGCGTTTCTGTAGCGGTCGGAGCACGAGGTAATACTGAGCAACGGCGACAAGGCCTCCCACTATGAATGCTGATATCAACGCTACTACATAGACCCACCACGGAAGAGGTACACGAACCTGCATCCCGGCCATGTTGTGCCACGCGAAGTCGCCGTGAATATTGAAAGCCTTAGCTAGTAGCAGTATGATCGTTGCTGCTACATAGCTTGCAACCATTGCGAAGCGCACATGCGCGAAGTTGAAAACCTTGGTAGTCATATACGATAGCGTGATACCGACGCTGAGTATTGATAAGAGGCTCGCGTAGTAGAGGGCTTGGAACGTTGACTGTATATCTATCGCGGCCATGTCTTCTCACCTCCATGTCCGCTGAGCAAGGGGGTGGAAATAATGCCCTTAGACCTCGAGACCTAGATACTTCCTTGACAAGTCCTTATCCTGCAAAAGCTCCTGTGCCTTACCACGCGCAACTATGCGGCCACTAGCAATCAGTACGGCCTCGTCACCTATCTCTAGGGCTCCCTTAGCGTTCTGCTCAGCGAGTATAATAGTGTAGCCCTGGTCTCCTAGGTGGCGTACTGCCTCGAAGACTTCCTTGGCTAGCTTTGGAGCGAGACCTGCTGTCGGCTCATCTAGTAGCATTAGCTCGGGTTTGCGGAGCATGCTTATAGCTATGGCTAGCATTTGTCTCTCGCCACCACTGAGTGTGCCAGCTTTCTGGAATAAGCGCTCCTTGAGCCTAGGGAATAGCTGGAATACCTCCTCCATCCTCTTCTTTGCCTCGTCCTCGGGTATATCGTAGGTTGCTAGGAGAAGGTTCTCCTTGACTGTCAAGGTGCTGAAGATGTTGAATAGCTGTAGCGTGTAGGCCATTCCCATCTTAGCCCTTTTGTAGGCAGGTACATGTGTTATGTCGTTCCCTTTGTAGATGACCTTGCCGCTATGGATAGTGGCTAGCCCGAATATCGTGTTGAGAAGCGTCGTCTTCCCAGCACCGTTTGGCCCGACAATAACCGTTATCTTGCCCTTGGGTACCTCCAGGTCTATATCGAAGAGTATGTGAAACTTACCATAACCTGAGTTAACCCTTTTGAGGCTAAGCATGGCCTCTGGCAAGGCGAGGCACCCCTTTCATTCAACTTTATTTAGCCGCCTATGTAGCTCTCTATCACTCTTGGATCATGGAGCACCTTCTCGGGCGGGCCCTCGCTAATCACTCTTCCCAGGTGCATCGCGTAGGCATAATCGACGTACTTGGCGGCGATATCGATTCTGTGCTCTATTATGAAGAACGTTATTCCGTGCTCATCTCTTAGCCTTGTGAGCGTTGAGAATATCTCGTGGGCCTTAGCCGGGTTAACGCCTGCTGCTGGCTCGTCCATTATCATGAGGCGCGCACCGCTCATAAGGGCGCGGCCAACCTCTAATAGCTTGAGCCCGGCACCGCTAAGCGCAGTAGCCCTCTGATCCCACTCATTGTCTAAGCCCAGTAGTTTCAATATCTTGAATGCCCTCTCTACGGCCTCGTCCTCTACTCTTATCCAGCGCTTCTTCGACACCCATGCAA
>JALVKZ010000262.1 GCA_027033675.1 Pyrodictiaceae archaeon
CATATCTCCTTCGTCGGTATCTCGTCTGGTCTCGCCTTCCTTACCTTGGCTGCACAAGTCTTGAAGTCTGGCTGGAAGAAGTATGGCTGTACATCATAGTTGTCTAGTGTTAGTGCGTTTACCAGCTTATCCTCGTCGTACCATGGTATAAACATGTAGTCCTTCCTTGGTCCGCCGAGTGCTGTTCTCGGGTTCAGCACTTTTGCTCTCACTGTTATTTTGCCGCGTGGGCTCTCAACGGTTACCCAGTCGCCCTCCTTGATGCCAAGCTTGTCGGCTAACTCCCTGTGTATCTCCACATAGGCCTCTGGCTTTACTCTTCTAAGCTCTGGTACGCGGCAAGTCATAGTACCGCTATGCCAGTGCTCTACCACACGACCAGTTGTTATCACCATCGGGTATTCCTTCGCGTCTCTCACTACTAGTGTCTGGCCATTCTCTAGCTTGTACTTTAGAGTGAAGCCTGGTGCCTCTGCTGGCGCGAGTGCTATCTGGAATATTGCCTCTACGTCGCCAAAGTTGGTCTTTAGTGCCTCGCCCCAGGTCTTAGTGGCTAGTACTTGTAGTCCCTTCTCGGGATCACCGCTTGCTGGTGCTCCTGTATGCTTCTCTACGATTGTGAATGGTCCCTTGGGCGCCTCGAACACTGAGATCTTGCCCTTGAACACGGCGTCAGCGTCTAGCTTCTCATAAGTTATTATTACTTGCTTGTTTATCTTGACCTCGCCGGTGTTGTGGTCCATTATTACTGGTAGCCATGGCCTAGCCCATATCGTCATCCTGCCAGTGGGCTTAGCGTAGAATACCACGTACCAGTTGTCTGGCATCTTGCTCTTGCGCTTGTATTCAATATCGTCTATCTCTTCAACTATCTGTTTGAGCACCCACTTCATTAATACTGGGTTGTGGCTTAGCTTGCCTAGCCACTTAGCCTTGTGTATGTGGTGTACGACGTTTTCGTCTAGGCTTTGTACATACTTTGCTATCTCGTCTGGACTATTCATGTTCTTTATATCGTTGTAGATCTTCTTAATTACATCCGGGTCTGGCATTAGTGGGTCAAATGGGTATGAGTACCTACTTGCTGATTCAAACTTGTCATAGCGTTCCTTGACGCTCGGGTTGGTCGCGTACTGTTCTGGCCATGGCCAGCGGAAGCCATTGATGAGCTTCCTGAATAGCTCTCTCTTCACATAGCTGAAGTCATAGTAGGTGTTCTTTGCCAGACTTAGTATGTCGCGGTCCCATAGCCTGTTAAAGAACTCTTCGTGCCACTTCTTGTCATTGATGCTCTTCTCTACTATGTATTGTACCCAGCTCTTGTTAGCGGCCTTAGCAGCCTTTACTACATCCTCTGGGAAGAAGCCGCTTACAATACCCTTTGGCACGAGGCCCTTGTTCTCCCAAGCAGTGCCGAGTGTCGCAAAGATTATTGCATCGTTCATTGCCTCGCCTGGTGGCTTTATCACGTATCTAGCTACAGAGTATCTTCTCTCGCTGCAGCCATACTTGAACTCCTTCTCGCCCCATGCAGCAGCTGGGAGTACTAGGTCTGCTAGGTCAGTTGTCCTTGTTGGATAGATATCCTCGACCACTATGAATGGGAAGGCCGGATCATCGTCGTGCGGCTTGGCCATACCTACGCGGAACTTGTATAGATTTGGTAGGCTGTGGCCAGGGTTGGTCTCGGCAATCCATACTATCTTTAGCTGTCCAGCGCTTACTCGGCGGAACATCTCTATGACGTGTGGACCTGGTACTGGGTGTACATAGACCTTCTTGACCTCTTGTTCTATCACGTTATCTGGGTAGCCGCGCTCCTTAAGGTACTGTCTTGTCAAGTTCTTCCATATATCCTCTACTTGTTTCCTAGCTGCGGCTTTTGCTATTAACCTGCCGTATGGTAGTACGTGTGCTAGGCCGCCCTGGTCTCGTATGCCTCCACAAGCGTTTGGCTGGCCAGTGAGGCTGAAGCTGCCGCAGCCCCACTTCCCTATCTTTCCTGTAAGTGCTAGGAAGTTTATGATGCCGTTTACGGCGTGTACTCCCTGTATCTTCTGGTTAATGCCCATTGTCCAGAAGACTAGGAGGCGGCCCTTAGCCATCCACTTCGCGGCGAGTCTTAGGGCCTCAACCGGGTCTATCTCAACGAATGGGTCTGTTCCGCTAAGGTTTACTTTGTCTCTGCTCAGCTCGCCTGCTGCTATTAGCTTCTCCGCTGTCTGCCTGTTTATCAACGGCTTCTCGTCGCCGAAGAGTATCTTTGCCATGATCTCTGGCTTGTAGAGTTCGAGGAACTTGAGGTAGAGCGCGAATCCACGCCACCAGTCCTTCTCTATTTCCTCTTCGCCCTTGTACTCCTTGCCGACGCTCGGGTATGCCTTATAATGAGCAGCACTGCTTGCAGTAGTACCCATGTCCCAGACCTTGTTAAGGTCACCTAAGTTGTTGTACTTAGTGTTGTAGTCCTTAAGTGCCCATGTCTTCGCAGTGTTAGTTGGTATCGCGAAGTCTGCATGCCTCTTTAGCCACTTGAGGTCGACGTACTCGCCCTTGCACTGGACCTTACCCTCAGCTACATCGACTACCTTACACTGGTCTAGCTCGAAGGCAACGATGTGAGCAAGGGTATGTAGCAGTGCTACGTCCATGCTCCAGCGTATGGGTAGCCATAGATCCGCCTTGGTGCCGCTCCTTGTCTTTCTCGGATCAGCGAGAATTATCTTGGCGTCAGGGTTTGCCTCCTTGACTGCTGCTATGCGGCCGAATACTATTGGGTGTGCTTCAGCGGTGTTGGTGCCTATTAGGAGGAAGGTATCTGCATAGGTTCCTGGCTCGTCGCGGTGCTTTCTAGCGACTTTGAGCCCGTACTTGACTGCTAGTTCTAGTGGAACGTCTATGTGGTCGTAGCTTACCTCTGGTTCATCCGCGCCATAGCTTGATATGAAGCCGCCCACTGCGCTGACCATACACATTCGCGGGTTGCCGTCGAGGTTGTTAGTATGTATACCTGCTTTTGTTAGCTTGTTTATGACGTAGCTCTCCTCTGTGCCTAGCTGGCCGCTTCCATAGTAGGCGAAGCTGTGGGGCCCGTACTTCTTGAGAGCGTACTCGAATACGGCTGTGAAGAACTTTACCGCGGTGTCCCAGTCAACCTCGACATAGTTCTTCTTAATGTGGTCAACCGTTGTCTTAGTTGCGTCATAGTTCTTGCTTACCTGCTTCCTCCTAACACGTGGCGCTAGTGGTATCTCCTCTGGCGTTATCGGTGGCCGGTTCTTGCCGGGGATTATCCAGTCCTTGATGACCAGTGGCTTCTTGAGCCTCTCCTGGAACGCCTGCTTGTTGCCGCCATGGCCTATGGCCTTATGGATGTAGAACGCTTTGGTACATAGAGCGCCGTAGTTCACTGGGTAGGTGGGTATACCGGTTAGCGCTACTATGTCCTTAGCAAAGCCTGTCTGTGGATCAATTATTGCTTGTGCTTGTACACCACAGCCGGTTCCGCAGAATCGGCATGGACCTATGGGTACTGTTGTTAGCTTCGGCTTACCTGGCTTAGCAGTTGTCGTTGTTGTAGTTGTTGCTCCAGGCGTTATCGTGGTGGTGACTGTCTCGGTTTTCTTTATTATTGATGTGATGGTTCGGGGGACAGCTTTTATTATTTTCTCCTTCTCTGTGAAACCGAAGTAAGAAGCAACGCCGCCAACAATAGCTAGCGCTGCTCCAAGGCCTATAGCCTTTAGAATATCTCTACGAGTTTCGTCAGGCAAGGGTAATAACCTCACAGCTAGACTAGGTTTTTACCTTACCGCCATAGAGATTCGTGGGTCAAACGCCTATATTAGGGAGTTCCCTAAGAGTTTCGGAATGCCAGATTAACCCATAGCCTCCTAGTAGGAGCATTGGTACTAGTACTGGCTTCTGGCGGTGAGAGAGGAGTGCCCAAGGTAGCACGCTATGCTGATAAAGAGTTCATAGTCGGGCCGGGGCTAGACGAGGTGCTTAGCCCGGAGAAGAGCATTGTACTCCTTGACGAGGACTTCGGCGACGTATACGGAGACTATATATTCCTCGGGTATGACGTGTTCTCAGAGACCATTAACGTTGAAAGAGCAGACATTGTCGGCATATATTCCGCCTATATACTCTTTAGTAAGAACAAAGTGGTCACGGTGTGCGGAAAGGATCCCCGCCCATGCACACTAGCACTCGCGGCTCACATAGCCCTAGAGAGGAGCTTGGAGCCAAGAGAAGCCCTGGAGACGGCTTGGAGCATTCTAGCCAAGATATACGATAGAGACAGCATAGCCATCTCTCTGCAGGCATTCGCGGCCCTTAGGGCACTAACAAGGCTAGTAAGCATTCTAGGCAAGGAAGTGTTCTCAACACTATTCGCCCTTGCTAGCAACTACGAGTATGGCTATGGTAGGGCAAGCTATGGCGAGACAATAACGTGGGCTAACAACCTAGGCGCAAGCGATAACGCACTCATAGCTGCTGCTCTCAGCTTTCTTGTACTAAGCCTCCACGGCGCTCCTCACGAGATACTCAAGTACCGGCTAGAAGCGGTTGGCGAGTCCTCGCTCATATCGCTCATAGGCCCGCGGGCCGAGAAGGTAATAGCTACACTGCGGAACCTGGCAACTAGTCACCCAGACAGGGATGCTGCTCTTCTCCGAATGGTGGTGCACCTAGGCCCTGGCACAGAGTCCACAACCTATGTTGACAGAGACGGCGACAAGGTACTAGTGTACTGCAAGGGGATGGAACCAAGCAAGGAATGTGTAACAAAGATACAGAACGCGGATAAGATACGCAAAGAAGCCTTGTCTGACATGTTTAGCTCTATAAGACTAGTGCTCGGTGAGCCAGAGCCAGTAGTCATAAAACTGGCTAGGAGCTAATAGCGCGGATAAACTCCTCCGCTATCTCCTCCTCACTAAGCCTTCTCCGCCCATACCCTGTGAAGGCATAGGGGCTAGCCTCCATTAGCGACGCCGATACAATGACCCCGCTCCCTGCCAGCTCCTGGCTAGCAAGTCTAGCCGCCTCAGCGGCTCTGCATGAGCCACAAGTCTCCGGGTCGTAGTAGACGTGTACGTAGAGCTCCAGCTTCCTGAGCACGCCGAGGAGCCTAGGAGAGAGCCACGATATACACGGGATATGCACCGCTAGTAAACGGGCAGGGCTAGCCTCAACAGCCTTCTCGTCCAGCGCGTCCAAGCTCCTTCTACAGATAAAGAGGACGCCATCGAGGCTCTTACTAGCAGCGAAGCTATACACGTAAGCCATGCTCGCGGGCCCGGTCCACGTAGGCATCTTGCTAAAAGCCGAGGGGCACCTAGACATGCACAGCATACAGCCCCTGCACTTTTTCTCATCGGCACCGTCATCGCTGAGAGCCCCATAAGGGCATGCATCGCTGCATCCATGTCCACGACTTATTTCTGGCAATATCACATACCTGGGGGTAACAAGGAACATGTTTCTAAAGAGCTCCCGCCTAGTAACAGCGGGATAAACCTTCTTCGCGTCCAGGCGCTCCCTCATAGTTATAGATATGTGGCCTAGGTGAAACCTAATAACATCGTCTAGGCTAAGACTGGATAACATAACTTCAGGGACGCCAGTAAACTCGATTAGATAAGGGTTGTAGCCCAGCGACTCCAGCTCAGACAACAACTTAGCAGCTCCCCGAAGACTAGCCGAGACTAATAATAGAGGCCAAGGCTCATTGTCACCCCCCCATAGCGCTCTGATGAACTCCACGAGTCTCTCTGTCTCGTCAAGTGTTGCATCAAGCCTTTGGCTGCAAAGCTCCGACTCCAGGCCGGATAAACAGATAACATCAACTGTTCTTTCCTCGCTCATTTCTTCCTAAGCCTCCTAGTTCTTACCCACCTCTATCTTTGCAATTGATTACTTTAAGCCATATACCTAGTTCTTTATGCTGTGAATGGGCTGGAGGAATTATAAGAAGCTATAGTTAGAATATCGTTTAAGTTAAGGCAAAAATAAAAATCATGGGCTTAGAGCCTTGTTGTGGTCACTTCCTAGTAGCTAGTAGATATGCCGCCGCTCCTATTATGAAGAGCAGTATTGCCACTGTTATTGCAAGCGCCGTGTTATGCTTCGGTATAACCTTTGTCGTCGTCGGACCTGGTACTACCGTAGTTGTTGTTGACTCTACTACTTTTGTCGTCGTAGTCACAATAGGCTTGGGCCCGGTGGTTGTTGTGCCTCCACCAGTGGCGCCAGTTGCTGGCTGAATCGTTATAGTCTTGTGCGCGAAGGCGTCACCTATGTTGCTTCCATCGCCGTTGGCAGCTATTACTGATATCTCGAAAGTCACTGGCTGCGGCGTGCTTGGTGCCTTCCACTCAAAGCTCCATTCACGCTTCTTTGAGCCCTCCTTTGTATGTGTTAGTATTTTGCCCTCTGGTATGTTGGCTATGAATGTGTCCTGCTGATCGGTTACTATTAGTTGGCCAGCTGACACCTTTACTGCGAAGCCACCACACGCTACTGTGGGGTTGCACTGCGGTCCCTTGGTTATCTTTATGGTTATCTTGTAGGTCTTGCCTGGCTCGTATTTCTGTGGTAGCCCCTCTACCGTGAAGTCTGCTGGCCTTTTATCAGCTCCTGAGTGGCATTGTACACAGTTAAGTGCTGGTGCGCCGTTGCTCATAGCCTGGGCGTGCTTGTAGCTCGCGAACCCAGCTACTAGTATGAATATGAAGAGAGCCGCGAGTATGATGGCACGCTTCATAACTGGTAACACCACTCGGGTGTCTCTCTAGCCGTGAGCACCATTACCTATATGAAATATAATTTAGTTGGGCCAGAAATCTTCGGGGCCTCTTAGCGACCCGGATAACGTGATTAAGGTAATCACGTGCTGGGTTTCTTTGGTTTCGTAATGTTTATCCAAACTTTTACGGGTCAATGCCTTAATCCCTAGCTTAGGCCCCTAAGGCGATGGGCAAGAAGGGTAAGTCACCGGACAGTATTCTAGCATCGTGGAACTGGGAGCAGAGAGGGGTGACCCTCGTCTTGAGAAAGATAATCATATTAGCAGCCTTTGCAGCAATAGCCCTTGTATCACTAGCAAGCATAGGTATAGCATACGCAGCTAGTAGTGAGAAGAACAAGGAGTACTACAAGAGCATCTATCCCTGCACGAAGTGCCACTTATCAATGAACCTTAACGGTATGACCAAGAAGAGCGGCTTTCACCATATAGACCTAACTAAGGGTGCTCACCGCGGTCTCTACTGCGCTAACTGCCACACACCACCAACTATGATAAAACTGAGGAGCGGTGGTTTCGTCTTTATACCGGGTTATCATAATCGGAGCCTTGTAATGCAGACCAATAAGTTGTGCGCTATTTGTCATCCCAAGGAGTACCAAGACTACATGAACCTCGTGCACGCTAACAAGACCTATGTGTGTCCAGGCGGCAAAGTAGAGATAATACATGGATATAAGAAGGTTAACTACGATTTCCACATATGTCCTAACGGTTATAAGAACCTCACAACGGTGCCGGCAAGGGCTTGTGTAGAGTGCCATGATCCGCACGACCCCGTCTATAAGCCTATCAACATATTGCCGACTCCCTCGGAGAGGCCCGCTCCGCCAAAGGAGACCAGTATCGCTATTGGTAACGTGTTGGCTGTCGTCGGGGCCCTAGTAGTAATTGGTTTTGCAATGGCCATGCATTATTCTCCCCAGGTAAGACCCTCCCGGGCAACCAGCGATAGGAGGTGAGTAGCTATGGCAGAGCTCTCAGTCAATAGGAGGAATAATGGAGGAAAAGAGGTTGATGAGAAGAGACGCGAAGTACTTAAACTAATGGCTGCTGGCGCGGCTATAAC